>NZ_JBHVQU010000070.1:0-21601 GCF_042886655.1 Peribacillus sp. NPDC058002
ATGCCCTCAAGGCTGCCTAAGTAAATAAAGTGTCTAACTTTTTGGGTTCACTTCAGAACGGATCCGTTTTTTATCTCTTTATGAAATTCTGGGTGTAGTACTTTTTATATACCCCGACGCCCAGACCTGTAAACTCCTCGTTCAGCATCGCATCCCGATGCCCTTTGCTATTTAGCCAACCTTCCATGACTGCAGCTGCATCAACGTAATTAGCCGCTATATTTTCACCTGCTGCCCTGTATTTCACATGGCCCGCATCGAGACGCTTTTCCAAATCCCCCTTTGTTTCAGAAACATGGGTTCCTTCAGGTGCGTCCGTCATTTCCCGGCTATGAAGATAAGCAACCTCCGCAGTTGGCGCATCCCATTCTAAAGGCTTCAAATCAAACCTGCTGCGCATTATATTCGTAATATCGAATATTTGCTGCTCATTGCCATCTTCCACTTTCGCCATTTCCTCATCAGAAAGGTCCTTAACTGTCACAAGTTCACCATGATAGGTCAACTCATACGGTTGTTGTTTCAATAAGGCGGAATCACTCAAAAATCGGATACTTGAAACAGTCCCGGTGAATTTATCCAAATACAGCTGAACATTAATATTCCCTAAATCAATCAACGGCCTCATGTTCATATCTTCCTCCGACAATTCAAAACGATATGAACTGTGACCAACTTCAATATCAACAGTGGGTTCCACATATAAGCTGGAATAGATGGCATCAATCGATTGTCCAATTTTAAAAGGAGCGACATTGACCTCATCACCGATTCCATAAGCAGATACCACTTTTTCATTTTCAACAGCTAATTGGAAATAATTATCATAGTCCTTTTTATAAACCCACCATTCATATCCATAGGCGGACATATCTATCCGATCTGGCTTACCATATTCCTTTTCTATCTCTTTTGCATTTTTCCCGATCGTTACCGCCAGACCTTCTTTCACTTCAGTAATCCCTTCCTTTTCAGTGGAAGGGCTTTTTTCATTTATATGTCCATTGGGGTTAACACCTTTGTTACCATCAATAAGAGGGTTTCCTTCATCTTCATCGCCGATATTAAGATAAATACCGATTACGAAAAAAATAATAATTAACACCAACACCTTACCTAAACCGCGCAGAGGAACACTCCCTCTCTCTATCTAATTTATGTATCCAATGCAAAAACCTTTCTTTCCTGATTATATCACTGTTCAATCATAATTTTCTAATTTACGATAGACTGTCCCTTCATTAAATTTATTTAAAAAGTGGAACTTTTGCGAATGATTAAATTACCATGGTTGAGTTCATTGCAACTTCCACCATTTCGTACTATTATAAAATATAGGATAAAATGGTATATTATAAACATACTTGGAGATTTTTAATATATTCATGTACATAATATTTTCCCGGTATGTCATTTTAATTCTTAATAGTAAACATAGGAGGTACTGCTCGTGAAATTTGAAAGCTTTGGAATCGAAAACATTACAGCCGACTTAAACCGATTAGATGACCTAATGCCGCAATATGGTTTAATACGTGCAGAACAATGGGATTACGAAAGAGTCAGTTACGATCGTAGGTTCGACTTAAAAGAAGGCACGTTTTACCTGAGAATACTTGGCTATGCTACAGAGGGCGATGTAGGCGCTCACAGGGCCGTCATCAAACTAATGGTTCCTCTATTAGGAAAACACTATTATCCACACGGAGTTGAATATGGTGAAGGAGAGGATTTCCCTGCATCACTAGTTAAACAAAGTGAAAAAATCCTCGCTCAAATCAAAGAAGAACTTACACAATTCAACGGCCTGTAAAAGCCGTTAGTGAAAAGCAGGTACAAAGTGAGAGGATCATGCGTGATGCTCTCTTTTTTTATATGCATTACAAAAGCCTGATGCTTTTATTGCACCAGGCTTTTTCGTTATTTTAAAATCCTAGGATCGCCTTTATTAAAGATGTTGTTTCTCCGCCGTGATAAATGACATAAAGCAGGATGTAAACAGCTACTCCAGTAATCCCGGTGAAAAACCAAATGATGCTTGTCGCAGGCCCGATTTTTTTATGGATGGCGAATTTACCTTTAAACCCAGTGGTAAGCATGATGATCCCCAAAACAGCTCCAGTTGTAGCAAGAGTTATATGGAAAATCAAAAAAATCGTATAATAAATTTTAATGTCAGCGGGTCCGCCAAATGACGTACTGCCAATGAATACCGTCCGGGAAAGATATATAGTGAAAAAGATTACCGCAAAAACCGCAGCTGCCATCATGGTTTTTTTATGGGTCTCGATTTTGCGTTGTTTAATTTGATACCAGCCTATTGCAACAGTGATGGCACTTAATACAATGAAGGCTGTACTTATCGTTGGAAGGATTGGTAAAGACATATGGATTGTAGTCCTCTCTATATTTATTAATCAACTACCATTTTATAAGAGGCAATCATAAAATTCAATAAAATCAAGGATTATTAACAGAATGCTCACTTTTATTGAATAGGCAAGTCGATTCTCTGGCTATTTGGTTTAAATCGAAAATCAGGCAAAGGCAGATAAAAGACTTGTCCGCCCCAAGACAAGTCTTTTTTATCGTACAATTATTCTACAGTCTGAAGATCAGAAGGTATCGGATCGATATCATTTTGGCCGCCATTCTCCTTTTTGAACCAAGCAAAGAAAATGACACCCAATACATAGCCTAAAACGATTTCTTGGATCACCTTCATCAAAACCCCACCAAGCTGTTGATCCTCAAGCAATGGCAGTCCATTGAACATTTCAGGACCACTGAGGGTCAAACTTGACAGCGCTGAGGCGGGAACGCAAAGTTCCATGGCACTTGCCCAAGATTCCGCATTGGTAAACGTATCATACATCGGATCATTAGCAAAAATGATTAAAGCGCAGGCTGGGGTCATTAAAATGCCACTGCCGAAAATATAAGCTATTTTTTTTACACCCGTTAGACTTTCGTGTTCCGGCAATTGATTGACAAGCGGGAACCACATCAAAACTGCAGTAGTAAATAAAAGCACCGTGTATCCGGCATGTATCCACATCCCCGTTTTGATATAGTCGAACACTAACGGGATATGGTACAACGAAAAAAGAACATTAAATAGTAAAAGGGCGACAAGAGGTCTCGTAAAAAATTGAAATAACGCCTTCACTCCCCTTGAATTTATGAAAGTTCTCAAAAGCCAATCCGGAATCGCAATGATAAATAAAGGCGGAATCACAAGATAGAGCAATGCCATTTGAAACATGTGCGCACTGAACATAATGTGGCTTAATAGATCCAGTGGCGAACCCTTTACCACATAAAGAAGGAACATGGCTGTCAAAAAATAAGTTGCCTGTTTGACGGAAAGCGATGAACTGCCCGGAAACTTCCCCCCTTTTTTTGTCACCAGCCAAAAATAGCCTACGGTTATAAGTACGAGGGCGGCAAAATAATAAGGACTCCACAAAGCGCGAAATCCGAAAATATCAATAGACAAAAAAATCACCTCGTTCATAAACTTTTTCTTACTTTTATTATACCTAAAATGAAACATTGTAACAAATATAGATAAACTTGGATTTTTTTTTCTGGAAAATCACCCCACAAAGAAAAACCGGCTATCATTCAATAGCCGATTTTCTTTATGGTTTATAACCAAACAATCGTTGTGAACACAAGGACAGTTATCAGGCCGACTGCAAGGCCGGAAAATAAGAACAATGCAATAGTGCCATGCCCTTTATGCTTCATGTGCATGAAATAATACAATTGGAAAATCACTTGTACAACTGCCAGCAGCAAAATGACTGGTTTAATGAACCAATGTGAAAAGCCCTCAATTCCTACTGCAGCAAAAGCAAGTAATGTAAAGAAAATCATAAGTGTAAATGATATCACTTGGTGTTTCATCTCTTCAGCATTTTTCTTACGGCGATATTTTAAATCGACATTCGGGTTCGCTGAATTTGATTGTTCATTCGCCATCAGTTATCCCACCATTCCCATTAAGTATACGACAGTAAAGATAAACACCCAGACTACGTCAATGAAATGCCAATAAAGACTCGCAACAAAAAATTTAGGAGCGTTATACAAATTCAAGCCCCTTCCTGCATTACGTACCATAAGACATATGATCCAAGCCAAACCGAATGCAACGTGTCCTCCGTGAAAACCAACTAACGTATAAAACGCGGAGCCGAAGGCACTGCTCGTAAATGTATGATGGAATTCATGAACATAGTGATTAAATTCATAAATCTCGAGTCCAAGAAAACCTAAACCAAGTGCAACCGTAATGACAAGCCAAGCCTGCATTTGTTTGAAGTGGTTATTTTTCATATGGTACATCGCATACACACTAGTCAATGAACTGGTCAATAACAGCATGGTTGCCACAAACGTAAGTGGTAATTCGAATAAATCTTTAGCTAGGGCTGCATCACCATTTGGAACTTTATCCTTCAATGCTAGGTAAGTTGCAAATAATGAGGCGAATAATACCGTCTCTCCACCAAGAAACAACCAGAATCCCAAATATTTATTTTTACCTTCTAAAGTCGCTTTCTCGGGAGAAGCAGGCCAGGTAGCATCCGTGAATCTTTCATCTGTCTGCATTATGCCTTACCTCCCTTGTCTTTATCGTCCATAAGGTCTTCTTTATGAATATGGTACCCATGATCGTCTTTAACGGAACGGATAAACATTGAACTAAACGTTACCAAAAGTCCTACTATCACTATAGGCAGGGTCCATGACTTATCATCCATATGGTATAAAGCACCGAATGCGGCGATAAATAAACCGGAAGCAATCGTTAAAGGAAGAATGGATGAATTGGGCATATGGATATCCCCAAGTGGTTCTGCAGGAGTCATTTCCTTTTTCCCTTCCATTTTTTCAACCCAGTAAGGATCTAATCCGCGGACTAGCGGCAGTTGTTTAAAATTATAAAAAGGCGGTGGTGATGGAATGGCCCATTCCAGCGTACGGCCATCTCCCCAAGGATCATTGCCGACTTTTTCATTCTTCACAGATGTAATGATGATATTGATGACCATAACCAAGACACCAAATGCCATCAAAAAGGCTCCAACAGTACTAATCATATTACCTGTATCGAGTCCTTGATTGTCCAAGAACGTGAATACCCGGCGCGGCATCCCCATCAAACCTAAGAAATGTTGAATGAAGAACGTTAAATGGAAACCAATCAAGAACGTCCAAAATGTGATTTGCCCCAATTTTTCGCTTAACATCGTCCCAAACATCTTCGGCCAATAGAAATTGATTCCAGCCAGTAAGCCTAATACAACCCCACCGACGATTACATAGTGGAAATGAGCAACAACGAAATAACTATCATGGTATTGATAATCAGCAGGTGCAGAAGCGAGCATGATACCTGTCACGCCACCCATTGTAAATGTAGGGATAAAGGCAACTGCATAAAGCATCGGAACCGTGAACTTGACGCTTCCTCCCCACATCGTAAAGATCCAGTTGAATATCTTAATACCTGTCGGTACAGCGATAGCCATTGTCGCCACCGCAAAGATTGCATTTGCGATCGGACCTAGACCAGTGGTAAACATATGATGCGCCCAAACCATGAAACCTAAGAAACCGATTAAAACGGTTGCAAAGACCATCGATGAATAACCAAACAATCTTTTTCTGGAGAATGTAGCGAAAATTTCGGAAAAAATACCGAACGCCGGAAGAATCAGGATATAAACTTCCGGGTGACCGAATATCCAGAATAAATGCTCCCAAATAATCGTATTTCCCCCAGCCGCTACATCAAAGAAATTCGCGCCAAACATCCGATCGAACATCATTAACACCAATCCCACGGTAAGCGGAGGAAAAGCGAATAAAATCAATGCAGAAACGACGAAAGTTGACCAGGTAAACAGCGGCATACGCATATATGTCATACCAGGCGTACGCATATTAATAATGGTTACAAGGAAATTGATCCCTGCAATTAGTGTTCCAAAACCTGATATTTGTAATCCGAGGACGTAAAAATCAATACCATGACCTTCGGAATGCAAGGAAAGCGATGCATACGATGTCCAGCCTGCATCTGGAGCCCCTCCTAAAAACCATGAAAGATTCAGAAAGATTCCCCCAAAGAAAAACAACCAAAAACCTAACGAGTTCAAAAATGGGAACGCAACATCACGTGCCCCTATCTGTAATGGTACAACCGCATTCATTACAGCAAACACTAATGGCATGGCCGCCAGAAATATCATTGTCGTACCGTGCATGGTCAAAATTTCATTATAAAATCCGGCACTTACGAAATCATTGTTTGGGATTGCCAGCTGGATACGGATAAACATCGCTTCCAAACCGCCGATTACAAAGAATAACCCGCCAGAGATAAGATATAAAATGGCGATTTTCTTATGGTCTACGGTCGTCAGATAATCCCAAATAGTAGCGCCAAATCCTTTTTTATTAGCGTACGTACTCACGATTTAACCTCCTTAATCAATGTTCTATTTGTCTTCCACCTTAAGCTCCAATAGATAAGCTGCCAGTGCATTAATATCTGAATCTGAAAGTTCGCCGTAAGTACCGGTCATCGTGTTGCCCGGTTTATACTTCTCAGGATCCTTGATCCATTTTTTTACATTATCTTCCGTATGATCCAATACGCCAGCTACTTTTTGACGCTCACCGAATGTAGCCAGATTCGGAGCCTGACGAGCTGCTTCAGGCCTGCTGTCATTTGGTGTCACCGCATGGCAGCCTATACAGCTTTGATTAAAGACATCTTCACCCTGTTTGGCTAGATCACCTGCAACGACAGGCTCCTTCGCGGCTTTCATATCTTTAGTCCACGCTTCAAAATCGCTTTTAGACTTCGGTACGACCTTAAAATCCATCAAAGCATGGGAAGGACCGCAAAGTTCAGCACATTTCCCGTAAAATAAGTTGTTCGAATCTTCTGCCTTTTCACTATCGAATTCTAAGAAAAACTGATTGACTCCATCTGTATTTGTATCCATCTTTCCTCCGGCAGCCGGTATCCAGAATGAATGTTTAACATCAGAAGCAGTTAGATTGAAGTATACTTTTTGATCGGTAGGCACAACCAAATCCTGACTTGTGACAACGCCAAGGTCAGGATATTCAAACTCCCACCAATAAAGATTTGCCCTAACATTAACAACAAGGGCATCCTTCGTTTTTCCATCCTTATCTTTCTTATCCATTGCCTTTGTGTCAGCTAAGTCGAATGTAGTGACGACGGTCGGAACAGCCAGAACAATTAAAAGAAGGATAGGAATAACAGTCCAGATAATTTCAAGTTTATGACTTCCTTCAATTTGTTTCGGTATTGTTTCGTCGCCTTTCTTCCGACGGAAGCGCAGTAAAACTACAACGAACAAAATAATCACAACAATAATTACCAGAACCATGATTAGTGTACTCAATATCAGTAAGTCAAACTGAGATTGCGCAACATTGCCTGCTGGCTTCAGCGCGGATAGGAATGGTTCGCCGCAGCCCGAAAGTACAAGTCCTACAATACCCAGCAGAGCAATCAGGCGCCATTTGTGCAGCCTTTTTTTCATAGCTTCAGAAACCCCTCTTTCGTCAAAATTTTCTCACAAAAATAAAAATGGGCGCAATTGCGAATATTCTCTCTATGTAAATTTCTAAAAAAGAAAGAATCCCTAATTTAAGGAATTATTACGATGATTCATGTAACCGCTCTTATGTATGACCCCGTTGATTCCGTTAATATGTATGAATGGCGGTCAGTGCATTATTTATCAGTAAGCTGGAGCCTGTAAAGGAACAGGCCGCCAGCTTATTTAAACCAAAACTAGATGAGAGTGACAATAACCATCGCTACAAATAAAATGGTCATATAATTTAAAGAATATACAAACATGGATGTTGCCCATTTAACATCATCTTTCTTTTTATACCCCTTAATCCCCAAAATAAGCCAACCCGTGCTCAATAATGCAGCAAGAATAACTAGCGGGGTTCCTAATGGAGTTAAAAAGAAAGGAATGAACATTAAACAGATGATCCATAGCATAATCGATCTTTTTGCCGCCTTGAACCCTTTTACTACCGGAAGCATGGGTACTCCAGCTGCACGATATTCTTCGACACGCCTCATTGCAAGTGCATAAAAATGAGGAGGCTGCCACAAGAACATGATCGCGAACAGGACCCAGGCGATCTTATCAAGGCCCGGGTCGACTGCAGCCCACCCGATAAGTGGAGGCACCGCTCCCGATATACTGCCTATAATCGTATTCGAGACAAATCTACGTTTGAAAACCATGGTATATAAAACAACATAAGCGAAGACGCCGAATGCTCCTAGGATGGCAGTTGTCATATTAGTCAATGCAAGTAAAATCAGCCCTGCAGCAATTAAACCGAAACTTAATGCCAATACCTTTGAAGGTTGTACTTTCCCAGTTACCGTTGGACGGTTTTTCGTTCTTTCCATTAAATGATCGATATCACGGTCATAATAATTATTGAAACTGCAAGATCCCGCCATTATGAGCGCCGAACCTGCAAGTGTATAAAACACTACATCTAGATTGTGTAAGAAGCTAAGCCCGGAAAAATGAAGAGCTAACCACACGCCGGTAAAAGCTGTAATTATATTTGAATTGACAATCCCCACTTTTATAAGTGCGAGAAAATCCTTCCAAGCTGTTGTTTCAGGTATATCCGATTGAAGGGCGGCTTTACTGTCCTCCATGACAGCTTCTGACAAACCCCTTGTTTCTGACATTTGTTTTCCTCCTTTAAATCATTCAAAACAGACGCAAATGAAAAAAAAACGTTACATATGCTATAGAACATTATTTCATACTTTTTGATATTTGTAACCAAGGAAGCGTAAACAAAAAGTAAATTATTTACCAATGACCGTTGTCAATGGAATCCATCGAGAGCTATCATTCTTAATATCATGCTTATTAACAGTAAAATTTAGTAAAATCATTTCTTCAATATATTAAAACACATTTTTGGAAGCTTTTGTGAAAATATTTCGGTTATTTTTTGACCAAATTGTGTCTCAATAATTTACTTCTCTTGTATGATGTTCATCAAGAACATGAATATTATGCTATTATCATCATCCCCTAGGCTTATTCCCTATTTTGCTCCTACTTGAAGGTTTACACTCCCTTTATTTCTATCAAAGTCTTATGTAACTTTCAACTATTTCAGGCATTTTAATTAATAGTTATAATATTAACGGAACTTGTAAAATCATTCTATTTTGTGTAATATCGAGGAAGTTCGACAAATATTATGAAAAACCTTATGCTATTATTAATTTTATGGAATAACCCTAAATTGCTACATAGAAAAAGGTGGGGCTACTAGTGAAATCGTCTCTTAAATGGTTTGCTGTTTTAACAACGGTTGTAATGCTTTTCATCTTACTTGGTGGAGCCTTAGTCACGAAGACGGATTCCGGCATGGGATGCGGCAGGTCCTGGCCATTGTGCAATGGCCAATTGATCCCTGACAAAATCACGATTGAATTGGTCATTGAGCTTTCCCATCGACTCGTTTCAGGTGCTGGAGGTTTCCTTGTTTTAATATTATCGTATATGTCTTGGAAAAAAATCGGCCATATTCGTGAAGCACGTTTCTTATCCGTCCTTTCTTTTGGTTTTCTGTTACTGCAAGGATTGATCGGAGCCGCTGCCGTCATTTGGTCACAATCCGATTTCGTCCTTGCCCTTCATTTTGGCATATCGCTCATTTCATTTGCTGCCGTCTTTTTACTGACACTGTTGATTTTTGAAGTGGACAAGAAGTTCGAAGCAGAAAGACTTATCGTTGACAAACGAATGAAATTCCATATTATTGGCGTATTGATTTTTTGTCTGGTGGTCGTATATACAGGTGCCCTTGTAAGGCATACAGAATCAAGTCTTATCTGTAAGGATTGGCCTTTATGCGTAAATGACAGTCTTGCACTCCCCTCCAACCTTTATGAATGGATTCAGATGGGGCACCGTGCAATGGCAGGAGCTATTTTCATTTGGGTATCATATGTAGCTTATATCGCAAAAAAACATTACAAAAATCAAAAAGTGCTATATGGCGGTTGGATTGCTGCATTCATTCTCGTATTTTTACAAGTTACCGCTGGAGCCTTTATCATTTTCTCAAGGCAAAACTTATATATCGCACTTACACACGCATTATTCATTGCCTGCTTTTTTGGTGTAATGAGCTATTTGATGCTATTGACATCGAGAAGCAAAAAAAATGCCCTGGCCAAGCAAAAAAGGAACTCCGCGCACTCTGTCAAAGGTCAGGAGGAACAGGATATAACGCCAACGGTACCCGCCCGTTAATGTCTGATTGTTCAATCAATAATATAATTAAGATAAAACAAAACCACCATTCCCGGGAATGGTGGTTTTGTTTTATCTTATAGTGAAGTTCAATGACCGTACACTGCCTAAAAAGAGGGTATAGGGCAGCTTAAAACCTCAAGCCTACCCTATATGCCCCAAATCAATCACAAGGTCACAGTCAGCGATATTACTTGGTTATTTCAAGCAATAAGTCTCCAGTACTGATCGCTTCTCCATCTTTTACATAAATATCCTTGATGGTCCCGGAGAATGGTGCTTGCACGGTAGTTTCCATTTTCATCGCTTCCGTAATGATCAGGTGATCCCCTTGCTTGACCTGATCGCCTTTCTCGACCACTACACGAATAACCGTACCTGGCATTGTCGCACCGAGTTGTTCTTTATTTTTAGGGTCAGCTTTCATTTTTGATACAACGGAAGATTTAATGTTTTCATCCTTGATGATCACTTCACGTGATTGACCATTCAACTCAAAATAAACGACTCGTGTTCCATCAGCCAATGGCTGACCGATTGAAACCAATTTTACGATGAGCGTTTTACCCTTTTCAATTTCAACTTCGATCTCTTCCCCCAGCCTCATTCCATATAAGAAAGTTGCGGTATCGAGGTTGGAAACATCACCAAATAGCTCAATCGTTTTATTGTAGTCCAAGAATACTTTTGGATATAGGGCATATGCAAGCACATCGAAATCAGTGACTGCCCGTCCCAATTCCTTGAATAATTCTTCTTTAAGAGCTGCAAAATCCACTTCTTCCAATAATTCACCCGGTCTTACTGTTATAGGTTTCTTCCCTTTCAGGATAACTTCCTGAAGCTCTTTAGGAAATCCTCCAACTGGCTGACCTAGATAGCCTTCGAATAACTCTATAACTGAATCAGGGAAATCGATGGATTTGCCTTTTGTCAGAACATCTCCTTCAGACAGGTTATTTTGAACCATGAATAAAGCCATGTCCCCAACAACTTTGGATGAAGGAGTTACTTTAACGATATCGCCGAACATTACATTGACACGCTGGTACATTTCTTTCACTTCATGCCAACGGTCCCCCAACCCCACTGCTTTAGCTTGCTGCTGCAAATTGCTATATTGACCGCCCGGCATTTCGTGTTTGTAAACTTCGGTATGAGGAGCATTCATGCCGCTTTCGAAGTCATGATAGAATTTCCTGACCTCTCCCCAGTATTCTCCTAAACGCTCTAGTGAATCGACTTCCAATTTAGGCTGTCTGCTTGACCCCTCCAGCGCATAATGAAGTGTTTGTACACTTGGCTGCGAAGTCAGTCCAGCTAAAGAACCAATCGCCGTATCAACGATATCCACACCAGCTTCGATCGCTTTCGAATACATGTAAATTCCATTTCCGCTTGTGTCATGAGTATGCAGATGGATCGGAAGTGATGTCGATTCTTTCAGTTCCGATACAAGGCGGTAAGCCGCTTCCGGTTTCAAAAGTCCTGCCATATCCTTGATCGCTAAAATATGGGCACCGGCATGTTCTAATTCCACTGCCATATTTTTATAGTAGTCGATATTATACTTGCTGCGTGATGAATCATTCAAATCCCCGGTATAACAAATGGCCGCTTCCGCAATTTTGCCGGATTGACGAACTGCATCAATGGCCAATTCCATCCCTTTAACCCAGTTTAAACTGTCGAAGATACGGAAAACATCAATGCCTGCACCCGCTGATTTCTCTACGAATTCACGAATGACATTATCAGGGTAATTTTTATAACCAACTGCATTTGAAGCCCTTAAAAGCATTTGTAATAGGACATTAGGTGCTTTTTTCCTGAAACTGATCAGCCTGTCCCATGGATCTTCTTTCAAGAATCGATACGCGACATCAAAAGTTGCCCCGCCCCACATTTCCATTGAAAATAAATCAGGAAGCAGTTTTGCTGTAGGCTCAGCGATATCAAGGATATCTTTCGACCTGATTCTCGTCGCAAGTAAAGATTGATGTGCATCGCGGAAAGTCGTATCGGTGATCAATACCTCTTTCTGTTCTTTGATCCAATTGACCAGTCCCTCTGCACCTTGCTCCTCAAGTATATTTTTTGTACCCGAGATAAGCGGCAGGCCACCAACATTCGGAATTGGAGCTGGATCAAAAACAGGTTTTTTCTTTTTCTCGACTCCCGGGAATCCATTCACGGTCACATTTCCGATATATGAAAGCATTTTTGTCCCACGGTCTTTTCGGACTGGGAACGTAAATAGTTCCGGTGTTGAATCAATAAAGGAAGTATCGTATTCGCCATTAATGAAATTCTCATGTTTTACAACATTTTCAAGGAATGGAATATTCGTTTTAATTCCACGAATCCTGAATTCCTTTAGGTTACGCACCATTTTTGATGCCGCCTGTTCAAATGAAAGCGCATGTGTTGAAAGTTTAACGAGAAGTGAATCATAATATGGTGTGATGACCGCACCTTGGAATCCATTACCAGCGTCCAGACGAACACCGAATCCCCCACCGGAACGGTAAACCATCATTTTCCCGGTATCAGGCATGAAATTATTCAACGGATCCTCAGTCGTCACCCGTGATTGAATCGCATATCCATGTGTTTTGATTCCTGACTGTTCGGGAATCCCAATCTTTTTGCCATGGAGTTCATGCCCTTCCGCTACCATTATTTGGGATTGAACGATATCAATGCCCGTAATCATTTCAGTAATGGTATGCTCAACCTGGACCCGTGGATTGACTTCAATAAAGTAAAATTCGCCATTTGCGACAAGGAATTCGACCGTACCGGCGTTTACATAATCAATATTTTTTGCCAACTTGACGGCTGCCTCACAAATCCTTTCCCTTAAATCCTCGGAAAGGGAAACGGAAGGTGCCACTTCCACAACTTTTTGATGCCGTCTCTGAACGGAACAGTCACGTTCATATAAATGGACGATATTTCCATGAGTATCAGCCAAAATCTGAACTTCTATATGCTTCGGGTTTTGAATGAATCTCTCTACATAGACTTCATCATTACCAAAAGCTGCTTTAGCTTCTGATTTTGCGCGATCATAAGCCTCTTCAACTTCTTCGATTTTTTCGACAATCCGCATTCCGCGCCCGCCGCCGCCTAAAGAGGCTTTTATGATAATTGGAAAGCCGTATTGTTCACCAAATTCCTTTACTTCTTCAACACTGGTCACCGGTCCATCGCTACCAGGGATAACCGGAATATCAGCCAGTTCAGCTTGTGTTCTGGCTTTTACTTTGTCACCAAACATATCTAGGTGCCTTGATTCTGGTCCGATGAAGATTATGCCTTCTTCCTCACAGCGTTTCGCAAATTCAATATTTTCTGAAAGAAAACCATAACCGGGATGAATCGCATCGACTCCGCTCATTTTGGCGATCGCAATTATGCCTTCAATATCCAGGTATGCATCAATCGGCTTTTTGCCTTCCCCAACCAAATATGCCTCATCCGCTTTATATCGGTGATAAGAACCATAATCTTCCTTTGAATAGATTGCAACTGTGTGAATGTCTAATTCCGTACATGCCCGAAAAATCCGTATCGCTATTTCTCCACGATTTGCCGCAAGTACTTTTTCTATACGTTTCCCCATTGCTACCACCCTAATCAATATGTATTTTTATTGAATATATAGAAAAAAAGCGTGAAAGACTTTCACCACTTTTTATTCAAGAATTTATATCCCAACCAAGGAGACCAATCTGATCAGCTCATTTTAACGCGGATGTAATTATTTCGATATATTTTATATTTTCGTTTTTTACATCCGATAAAGACTAAAAAGAGCCTTACACCAATAGCAAATGATAATTTAGCTATAATAATATATTATCGATTTGACTTAACATTCAATTAATATAACCATAATACTAAAATTAACTGAATACAATAAAAAAATAAAAAATTACATATATTCGTATATAAAAACAAGGAATTAGCTCCGCCTTTCCGACTAACGTCCCATTGTTAATCAACGGCATTCGATTTAAAAATCCCAGATACTTAATGATTGATAGAGAAATTTGAAATCTGATCATAACCACCAAACATTTCAGCGAAAATTCAAAAAAATAAAAAAAACAAAAATAAAAAAACACAATTGAGCTTCTGCGGATCAATTAGTATGTCATTATTGAATATAGTATAACACTATCAATTAATTAAGTACATAAATAAAAAACTCAAACAATCATCGAGATTTGTTTGAGTTAGTATGTTTTATCTATTATTTTTTTAATGATGCTTCATGCAAAACTGACAATTCTTGTTCAAGGGCCTCCAAAAGGGATTTACCCTCGGTTTCCTCTACCAAACCTAAGCGTACGGCAAAATCAATTTCTCGTGATAGGCCGAACATTTGTGTATCAAGTACCTCTTCATATAAAGGACATTGAGGCATAGTGAGATTTTCCATTTGAACTTTTATCAGTTTTAGAATCTTGTCAGCATCTGCTTTTAATAAAGCATAAGCTTTTTCTCGATGATTGACAAGCATATCAGATGCCATGTTAAATCCCCCGCTCAGAGCGATTAAATCTTATCTCTAAATTCTACCTTTAGTTTTGTGAAAAAGCAAGGACATTGACAAACAATTTGCCATCGGGATATCACTCCCACCCCTCAAATGAATATATCAAGCCATGGAAATTGTTCACCATCGTGTAGATGTGACATTTCAATTATAATTGATTATAATCATTAAAGAGCACCAGAAAGGAATGAGATATTTGGAACCTATCGTATTTATAAACGGAAAAGTGAAATATCCAATTACGCTGGATCCTGGAGTATGGATTTTTGACGACCGTAAAGTTGAAATTGATACATATTTCCACGCTGAAAGAGTCCAAGTCAATGAATTAGAAGAATATACAATTGCTGCCTCCAAACATTGGCAAAAAGAAATACAGGAAGGCGCAATCATGCCGCCCACAATAAAAACGGAACGAAAGTTCGAGAAGCAAAGATTGCTGGAAGGGACTTTCGGCATCCCTTTTGAACCTTTTTTAAAAAATGCCGAACCAGAAAATGGGGTAACTGAAGTCATCGTTACAACCGATGATGAGGAGCTTACATTCCCGTTGGAAACGGCACTTGAATTTTTCCTGGGCTTTTCCAAGGATGGAAAGCCGCTTAAAATATCTGAGGGCGGCCCTATGGAAATTTATTTCGGGGACGCTTCCAATATCAATGATCCGATAAAAAATGTACGGTCTTTCACTGTTAAATAAGACTTAGTCCATTCTTTACCGAAAACTTCAGAGCAATCGGCAAGGGACATCCCTTGCCGATAAGATTATAAAAGCGTAGCTGCGAGCTGGGCCAATCCAGATCTTTCCCCTTTTATCAATTTAACATGGCCGGCAATGCGTTCTGTCTTGAATTTTTCCACCACATAGGTCAAACCATTATTATATTCATCTAAATAAGGGTGATCTATTTGCTCCGGATCCCCCATTAATACAATTTTGCTCCGCTCCCCGACTCTCGTCAAGATGGTCTTGACCTCATGTTTTGTCAAGTTCTGCGCTTCATCGATGATGATGAACTGATCCGGGATGCTCCTTCCCCTGATATAGGTCAGGGCTTCCACTTCAATCGAACTCATGCCAGCTAGAATGGCATCCAATTCCCCAGGTTTTTTCGTATTGAACAAAAATTGGAGATTATCGAAAATAGGCTGCATCCAAGGTCTTAATTTTTCTTCTTTTTCTCCTGGCAGATAACCAATATCTTTACCGACAGGAACAATCGGCCTGGCAACCAGAAGTTTCTTATATTGTGACAAATCTTCAGTTTGCATCAATCCAGTAGCCAATGCCAATAAAGTCTTGCCTGTCCCCGCCTTACCAATGAGCGTCACAAGCTTGATATCCGAACGAAGCAATAAATCAAGGGCCATCGTCTGCTGGACATTTCTCGGTTTAATTCCCCAAATATGCTCCCCTTCATACATCAATTTCTTGACTAGCCTGCAATTCTCATCCACTATCCCAATCGCCGAAGCTGAACTCCCCAGCGTGTCCTTCATCAACAGGAATTGATTTGGATAATATGAATCCTTTGTCAGTTCCTCCAGTGGCAGAAAACTTTTTTCATAAAACTTATTCAGATTATCAATCGATACAAACACTTCTTTGTGCCCAGCGTATATATGGTCCAGTTCTACGACACGATCATTTAAAAAGTCCTCTGCCTCAAGTCCGATGGCATCAGCTTTAACCCTGACGAGAGTATCTTTACTTACCAAAATGACCGTTTTTCCCTCTTCCTTTGTCTCTTCTTCCAAAGATAAGTTTTTCGCGACTGCCAATATCCTGTTATCATTCGTTTTCTCCACAAAAATTTCCTGGAGCTTATGAAATGAACGGTGGTTGAGTTCAATCCTAATGCTGCCACCATTATGAAGCGGAATGCTCTGATGTAGCTTCCCTTTTTCACGAAAGCCATCGATCAATTTCGATACTTGCCTGGCATTTCTTCCGATTTCATCCATATACCGTTTTTTAGAATCCAATTCTTCTAATACGACTGCCGGAATGACAACTTCATTATCTTCGAATGAATAAATCGAGTACGGATCCTGCAACAGGACATTCGTATCTAAAACATAGATTTTTTTCCCCAATATGACGCCTCCTGCCTGCTCTTTAGGATATGCCTTACCATTTACTACACTCAGAAGTTATGTAGCGGACGAGACTGTTGATAAAATATATGTTCCTTTGCATAAAGATAGAAGAACATTTACAGACTATAAAGAAAACTTCCAGCAAAAAATGCTATCCCCTATGTTGATGACAATATGTTTGGCTGCATTTAATACTTACCTGAATCAGACCTGTCATTGGTGGAAATGCTGGAACCTACAAAAAACATTAAGGAGGCTACACATTGCAAAAATTCATGTTGTCGCTCGCTGCTGTTCTGTTGATGACAGGTTGCTCAATGGATAATAAAAATGAAGTGTCCGAAAATAATGCGAAAAACAATTTAACGAAAGTCAATAACTCGACCATTGAGGAAGCAGACAGAAATACAGGTCAGCAAACAGCGGAAAGACTCACCGGTTTAGCTAAATCCATTCCTGAGGTGAACGATGCCTCCGCAGTCGTACTTGGCAAATATGCCATCGTCGGAATAGATATCGACCAAGATATTGAGCGGTCACAGGTCGGAACGATAAAATACTCAGTTGGTGAAACTTTAAAACATGATCCTGATGGCGCAAATGCCCTCATCGTCGCTGACCCGGATATAAATGAGCGGATCAGGGAGGTGGCCAGAGACATTAAAGACGGTAAACCGGTAACTGGGATACTAAATGAACTGGCTGACATCACAAGTCGGGTGATTCCTGAGGTTCCTGGTGATATTTTAACCCCAACACCGTCCAAGAGCATTGAAAAGGAAAAAAATAAACTTGATGATGAAACGGAAAGAAAAGAACTCGATAAAGAGCAAAATGATCAATCCAATCACTTTAAAGAATGAATATTCCTAACCCGAAGTCAATCTTCGGGTTTTTGTATTTATCCACCATGAACCAAGTATCGTTACCGTTCATATGTTAGTTTCACTTTATCCTCGTTTTACCATAAAAATATTGGTATACTTAAAAGCATATTCAAATTGAAGTGAGGTTCAACTAATATGAAGGTTAAATGTGTAATATGCGATCAAATTGAATCTATACCTGATGATAGCCCAGAAGCTAAGAAACTTCGCAACCGCCCTATACATACCTATATGTGCAATACATGCAACCAACGCATAGAAGAGCGTACGAACGAACGGATTGCAACCGGGAACTTCCGTCTTTACCGGACAATCAAAAATGAAGATGAATGGTAAAATACATTATAAAGTTTCCCTGATTGGTCTCATCAATGGAATTCTGCTTGGATTGATAATGAAGTGGGTCGAAATGTTTTCCGGTAAACAAGTGTATAATCTCCTATTGAATGTGGATTTCCTTCCTGTAATCGGAGCTGTTTCCTGGGGTGAGGCAACATTATTCTTTTTCCATCTCCTTTTCTCACTGGCAATTACGTTCAGTTACGTTTATATTCTTCGTCCTTTGAAGATTTTCAGGAATTGGAACAAATACACACTTGCTTTTTTCACGATCATTCCGGCAATCATGCTTTACTTCCCATTATCGGCGCTGTCGAAAACAGAAGCAGTCCTTCCTTCTGATTTGACAGCTTTCTTTTTGTGGACAATCTTACATCTTTTTTACGGACTTTCCCTCCCCAAAGCAATATAAAAAAGGACCGTGCGCATATCGCACGGTCCTTTTTTATCATTACTCGATATTTTTATACTTTTCTGGCTCCAACTGTATTTGGTCTAACATGATATCAATCAATTCAATTGGATAACGCTGCTTTTTCATTACGCCCCCCAAAAGATACTCGACGAAATAAAAAGGTTCTGTTTTTGAAACCGAATCGATTATCACCCGATGATCATCTTTCAGCATCTGCATGAAAAACATTTCTGTATCACGTGCTGCTGTATCATCAGGCCTTGCATCACAGACAACTTTGATCGTCAACCAATTGTATAAAGCATCCTGTAATGATTTCATCATCTTAAGCCTGTTCTTCTTTTCTCGAATTATGAAGACGGATTCGATAAATCCCCAGAACTAGCGAAGCGATGACTAATGCTTCCCCCATAGGAAGAAACACCGCGAAGAAAGAAAGAAGGGTACATCCAAGTGCCATTACCACATAAATGACCACATTTTTTAGCAAAGGTAACTTTTTGGCAAAACCTAACTGATAGACAAGGATGCATAATCCAAAGACCGTCAAATATAAATACCACATTCCCGCTTCAGGATTTTCATCCACTCTGTACAATGCTGCAAAAAATGATAATCGCTCTTGGATATCCAATCTTTTCTCCTCCTCTTGCTATTTATTTTTCTTCAACAGCAACTTTTTTTCTTTTAGCTGCTCTTTCACGTTCGTTTTTATCAAGAATTTTTTTACGAAGACGGATTGAATCCGGAGTTACTTCACAGTACTCGTCATCATTCAAATATTCTAGAGCTTCTTCAAGTGACATGATTCTTGGTTTTTTCATGGAAGAAGTTTGGTCTTTATTTGCTGAACGCATATTTGTCATTTGTTTCGCTTTAACGATATTGACAGTCAAATCGCTATCACGGTTATGTTCCCCGACAATCATACCTTCATAAATATCCGTACCTGGCTCAACGAAAATAACCCCGCGGTCTTCTACTTGCATAATACCATATTGTGTAGTTTTTCCTGATTCCATGGAAACAAGTACACCTTGACGCCTTCCGCCGACTTGACCTTGTGCCATTGGTTGGTAGCTGTCAAATGAGTGGTTCATGATACCATATCCACGTGTAATCGTTAAGAACTCAGTTGAATATCCAATAAGTCCGCGAGCTGGGATCGTGAACAGTAAACGAACTTGGCCGCTTCCGCTATTGATCATATCCAACAATTCACCTTTACGGGCTCCCATTGATTCCATGATTGAACCAGTGTGTTCCTCAGGTACGTCGATTTGTACACGTTCAACTGGCTCACAACGGACACCATCAATCAAACGAACGATAACTTCCGGTTTAGAAACTTGAAGTTCATAACCTTCACGTCTCATATTTTCGATCAGGATGGAAAGGTGAAGCTCCCCACGGCCTGAAACAACCCAAACATCCGGAGAATCAGTATTTTCGACTCTTAAGCTGACATCCGTCTGCAATTGGTTTCTCAAACGCTCTTCAATTTTACGAGCTGTAACGAATTTACCTTCACGGCCTGCGAATGGGCTGTTATTTACAAGGAAAGTCATTTGTAATGTTGGCTCGTCAATACGCAGGATAGGCAGGGCTTCAGGATGTTCAGTCGGACAAACCGTTTCCCCTACGTTAATATCCTCCATACCTGAAACGGCAATTAAATCACCGGCAACGGCTTCTTGGATTTCAACTTTCTTCAAGCCAATATAACCAAAGATTTTCGTTACTCGGAATTGTTTAACCTTCCCATCAAGTTTCATTAATGAAACTTGTTGACCTACATGCATTTTACCGCGGAATACACGGCCAACCCCGATACGTCCTACATAATCATTATAGTCAAGTAAAGCCACTTGGAATTGAAGCGGTTCATCTGAGTTATCAATTGGTGCTGGGATCGTTTCGACGATTGTTTCGAATAGTGGGGTCATGTCTTTTTCTTGTTTAGCAGGATCTGAATCCAAGCTTGCAGTACCAGCAATACCTGAAGTGAAGACAACTGGGAACTCTAACTGTTCTTCTTCAGCTCCAAGTTCGATGAATAAGTCAATTACTTCATCTACCACTTCATTTGGACGTGCAGAATCTTTATCGATTTTGTTCACGACAACGATTGGTGTAATCTTTTGTTCCAATGCTTTTTTCAACACGAAGCGAGTTTGTGGCATACAACCTTCATATGCATCAACAACAAGTAGAACGCCATCAACCATTTTCATGATCCGTTCCACTTCACCACCAAAGTCGGCATGACCAGGTGTATCCAAAATATTGATTCTTGTATCTTGGTATTGAACTGCTGTATTTTTCGCAAGAATCGTGATTCCGCGTTCTTTTTCAATCGCATTAGAATCCATCGCACGTTCTTCCACATGTTCATTTTCACGGAAAGTACCAGATTGCTTAAGCAACTGATCCACTAACGTCGTTTTACCATGGTCAACGTGGGCAATGATGGCTATATTACGAATATTTTCTCTTAATTTCAAAAAATTCACTCCTAAAAAAGTTTGTGTATAACGTATCACTAGTATTAGCTTACATATTATATCACAAACATACTAGAAACAAATACAGAAATTATGTACAATAGATATATTAGGGGTGATATTAATGAACATTAAATGGAATTTCTTAATATTAGCGGTATTGGCAACATCAAGTATCGGCTCCATTGGCATCTTCATTGCTGAGAAGAGCTTGATTGGAATATTAGCTGCAATCGTTATTCTTTGCGGAATCATGGGGTTCGGTTTCACTCAGAAGAAGAAATTGCGCGAAGCCGGGAAGTTATAATATGAAAAACTCGCTGACAGACAGCGAGTTTTTTTTGTTAATTATTTCATAATGAACATTTTAATCCATCCGTGCCAAACTGTGGTACTGCTTTCAACTAGAC
>NZ_JBHVQU010000071.1:0-21566 GCF_042886655.1 Peribacillus sp. NPDC058002
TACAGTATGTTTGCTTTATAAAAGGATAACAAGTTTGTATCCTTGGCTGGTATAAGCTGGAGAGTGAACTATTATAATAAACGACACGTATTTATTTATGACCTTGTAACAGATTCTGCCCACCGATCATTTGGATATGGAGAGAAGTTATTGAATTATATACATGACTGGGCAAAAGAAAACGGAGCTGCCTATGTGGCATTGGAATCCGGAATCCAGCGAAACGATGCCCACCGTTTCTATGAAGAGAAATTGGATTATGATAAATGGTGCTACTCATTTAGAAAAACGCTGTGAGTGGAAATAGCTGAGTAATCAGCTTCACGAGTAAATCGCTGAAACCCACGAGTAAGCGCCGATTCACGAGTAAAAGTGTGAAATTCACGAGTAAATCGGCTAAATTCACGAGTAAACAGGCTAAATTCACGAGTAAATCGGCTAAATTCACGAGTAAATCGCTGAAACTCACGAGTAAAACACCGATTCACGAGTAAAAGCGTGAAATTCACGAGTAAAAGTGTGGAATTCACGAGTGAGTTTTCTGTATTTTGGTTTGTTTCAATACAATTGAAGAGATTGAAGTAGGCAGTTATTGGTGCTGGCGGATTTTGTTCATCGGAATCAGTTTATTCATCATTTTTACAACTGTAAATTCATTTTTTCGCTGAAAAGATCTATTTGAACATTTTTGTAATGATTTATTTAGCCTTGGACATACTTAATTAAGATATCAAAAAGTAATATTCATTTAAGGAGGAAACCCAATGGTTAACGATAATATACAAATGAAAATGGAGCATATTTGGCAGGATACATGTGGATCATGGGAAAACTGTACCGAAACCACAATTCAGTCATTCTTGGCGAAATCCCAAGAAAGCAATATAGACCCGCAATATTGCATGAGCTGGGTGGAACAGCATAAAGCCCAAATACCTGAGTGGAATGCCGTTTCAAAAGTGTCGCTTGACTGGGTTAATCAACATACCTCAACGGGTTCACCCATTTCAATCAAGGAAGATTTTTAAAAAGTTATCTTTTTCTGCTTATGATTGGTTCGAACTCTACTATGTTTAAGAGGTGAAGACAGTTGTCAAATAATGAGGAACAAAACGGTAAATCAAATCGTCGGGATCAAGATTACAAAGTTAATGCTTGGGATGAAATGAATGGTGAAGATAAATTTGTACAATCAGCCATCCAAGAGGAATTCAATAATCCAGTAATCGAAGAAACGATCTTGAAGTTCAATAAAATAGCGAACGAAGAAGAAACGGAAACTTGATTTTGGACGCGCCCTATTGGGCGTTTTTTTTTTGAAGTATGAAAAGGAAGAGCTTTTGTTGGATACCTCTTTCACCGCATTCCGTGGAAATTCAGGATTTGTTTTGTATACGCAGTGAAATCGCTGAGATGATTCACTACGATTTGTTCTAAAATGTCTAAATTAATGTTTTGGTCATCATAAAAGCAATGTTTCTAAATCTAACCATAGCTTTTAAGCGCCTTGCTATATCTTCATCAATAACTGAATGATCCCTCAGCCTATCAAAAGCATCCCTGCTTGATTGAGGCAACCTAAGTCTTTGATCAGCTACAATATGCATGGCCAGGTCAATCGAGGATTCGCATGTACGTTGTATATTAAGGATGATGGAATCTTGTTTCGTATAGTCCTTAAGGCTTTCTGGATGATTCGCGTATACAGCCTTAACGCGGTTTCATGCAACGCTCGATTACACTGATCTTGTTCAAAATCACACTTTCCCCTATTTTTTTAAATAAAAAAGAATGATATACAAATAAAGGGAAAAGGCATTTTGGTATCGTATAAAGCATAGTATAAATCGTTTTTATTTTGGCTCTTTTCGTAAAGATTGTTGTTTTTAAAACGAAACGATTTAAGGTTGATTGGAGCGCAAGTGCGAGACTCCTGCGGGAGCAGCGGGCCACAGGCTTTTACGCCGAGGATGCTCACCGCCCGCCCCGCGGAAAGCGAGCATCTGGAGGGGAAATCAACCACAACGCATTACTTGTTAAATCGCAACAAAGTATGCGAAAACAGCCTTTTTTTAGCAATATCATTAAGGAGTGATGATCATGGAAGCATCTGTTGAGCGGATTTTTTCTATGGAATTGGTGAAATTGGCTGGGCATTTTTTTCAAGTGAATGCTGGGGATCCGGTTAAACTTGGAGATGCAGAGAACTATGTATTTGAGGTTTACAGGGATGGAACGCCATATATCTTAAGAATGACACATCAATCGCATCGTACAAAAGGTCAAGTGCTTGCTGAGTTAAAATGGATTGAATTTTTACAGAATAATAGTAGTGAAATTCCTAAAGTTCTCTCTTCGAAAGAAAATAACTTAGTTGAAATTGTAAAGGGTTCGGATGGTACGGAATTTTATTGTTGCCTGTTTGAAAAAGCTCCTGGTGTGAGGATGAAAGTCACCGATGAAAATTTCGATGAACCTTTATTTTTTGAATGGGGAAGAACGATTGGCCAAATGCATAAACAAACAAAAAATTATCAGCCTGAAACAAAATATAGAAGGCTGGATTGGCATGAAGAGGAACTATTGAATGCTGAACTCTACCAATCCGATGTTACAGGGCAATTGATGCACCAACAAGAATCAATCAAGAAGAATTTAGATGCCCTTCCAGTTCATCAAGATAATTTTGGATTGATCCATTCTGATATACATAACGGCAATTTCCATTTTCATGAGGGGAAGATTCATGTTTTTGACTTTGATGACTGTTCTTATCACTGGTTTGCCAGCGATTTGGCCATCCCTCTGTACTATCTGATATGGAGCTTGGAACGTGAAGGGATAAAAGGGCTTGATGAATATGCCGCCAAGTTCATGAGGGCATTCATAAAAGGCTATGAGACGGAAAATATCCTGGCACCTGAGGCATACGAAACGATTCCTCTATTTTTAAAGTTAAGGGACCTAACGTTATATAATTTTTTTCATAAAAAGTATGATTTGAAGAATGCGGATGGTCAATTAATCAAAACCGTGAAAAATATCGAACAAAGAATCATCGAAAGCCGTCCTATTGTTCACTTCGATCCGAACATGGTTCATTAAGGGGGATGGGAATGTCAGAAATGAAAAATCACATCATTCGGAATGGTGAATTGGCGGATGCGGAAGCGGTTTTGGATGTACAGAATTCCGTTATTTCCGAAGGAGAGTATTTTATTGCGGTATCGGAGGAGTTCAATAAAACACCAGAACAACAGAGGGATTGGATACGAACGTTATTGGAAAATGAACGGGAAACCATCATCGTGGCCGAAAAAAATGGTGAGGTCATTGGATGGATCGTGTTTCAATCGGAGAATAGGAAGAGAATGTCTCACAAGGGCTCATTTGGAATGATGATCAGGAAAAATTACAGAGGGAAAGGAATTGGAAAGGAGCTTTTAAAAGCGTTATTGGAATGGGCAGAGGCAAATCCGTTCATTGAAAAGGTGAGCTTGGGAGTATTTTCAACAAATCAGCGGGCAATATCACTGTATAAAAAGATGGGATTTGTTGAAGAGGGCCGTAAAATAAAGGAATTCAAGATGAGCGAACGTGAATACGTCGATGATATTATCATGTACAAAATGGTTTGATCAGACCAAAAGAGCATGAATGGATTGAATACATGCTCTTTCGGTTTGGTTATGTATCTATTTTTATATAAAAACGCTGTTTATGTTACGCATCATCTAATTACTTTCACTTTCACTTGCTTTCTTCCCCACGTTAAAGCATCCGCTTCACCCTTGATGAATACATCGATTCTGTTTCCTTTGATGGCGCCGCCCGTATCTGCAGCGATTGCTTGTCCATAGCCTTCGACTTCCACGATGGAGCCTAGCGGGATCACGTTAGGATCAACGGCTATCAGTTTGGCATCATCATATTTTTTTAGGTCAACGCCCATTCTTGTAGTGCCGGAGCATCCCTGGCAGCTCGCTGTATATGCTGTACTAGTTACCGTTATTTCTTTAACGGCAGAGCTTGCTGAACTTGCTCTTTCTTTTAATTTACTGAAGGTCCGAGCACCGGCTATTCCATCAGCGGATAATCCCTTTTGCTTTTGAAAGTTGATGACGGCTTGCTTTGTACCTGTTCCATAAATGCCATCGATCGTTGATGTGTAAACGTCCCAGGCCTTCAATAATCTTTGCAGTTCAGCTACAGGCCTTCCCATATCCCCGCTTTTTAGTACCTGTATTTTCTGATTCGTTTGTGTTCCTGCTATTCCATCGACTTTCAGTCCTGATTTTTCCTGATACTTCTTGACGGATTCTTTTGTAATCGGTCCGAAGTTACCTGTTGCTTCATGATAGGGAAAAACCCCTTTTGTCAGTAATAATTCTTGTAAGTCTTTAACATCACTATTACTCATTCCAAATGAAAGTGTGCGATCCAAAGCAGCGGCTTCGCCTTTTGTTGGCATGCAAACTCCTAGAATGAATACAGAAGCCGTTAGGATCGTTAATAAAATTTTCTTCATGTTTTTCCTCCTCGTTGTTTCCTGCAATTAAACAATTCGTTAAAGGATCACCCTTTTAGGCGCAGTTAAGGAAAAACACCGCGAAGGCACTAAGTAATTGTTAAAACATGTAACATATAAAAAAGAAATGAGGCGGACATCGGGTTACCATATCCTTAGCGATTAACTAATTATGGGAAAAAACAAACTTTCCAGAAAACGGACGGAACCGTTTTGTTGAACAAGTGAATTCATTCATGTACGTTTATGTTAATGGAAATTCCATTTCAAGGTTAAAGGAGGAAATCATTATGATTAAAGCAGTTATTTTCGACTTTGATGGTTTAATTTTAGACACAGAAACGGCTTGGTATGAGGCTTATAAAGAAACGATGGCTTTTTATAAATCTGATTTGCCTCTTGAACATTTCGTAAAATGTATCGGAACGGATAATACTGAACTTAATCAGTACTTCAAGGATCAGCTGGGGGAAAGTTGTAATATTGAAGAAATTGAATCCAGGGCAAAAAGCCTTCATGAAGTCAAAATGAAAACATCACAGGCACGTGAAGGTGTAAAGGATTATTTAGAAGAAGCAAAAAACAATGGATATAAAATCGCCCTCGCTTCAAGCTCGACGAAAGAGTGGGTCACTCATCATTTGGAGGAACTTGGACTGTTAAACTATTTTGAAGTTCTGATCACAGGGGATGATGTTGAAAAAGTAAAACCTGCGCCTGATTTATATGTAAAGGCAATTGAAGTTCTGGGCATTCGGCCCACAGAAGCCGTAGCATTCGAAGATTCGTTAAATGGTCTTCAGGCAGCCCTGACTGCAGGATTAAAGTGTGTAATCGTTCCTAATCCCGTTACGGAAGCTTTAGCTTTTGAAAATCATCATTTACGCCTCCGATCCATGATGGATAAGAGCTTGTCTGAAGTTATCAAACATATTGAGCCATAAGCGTTCGAAGGTAATTATAGTATGATAAAGGAATGAAACCACGCCGAAGATGGCAGAGTCTTCGGTTTTTCCGGTTTTTAATGAATTGGTGCGGAGGGTGATATTATGGGATTACAAACCAATGACGAAGGAGTCTTGCTGCGGGAGGTCAAGAAGAGTGATCTACCTATCTTTTTCGAGCAGCAACTGGATCCTGCCGCAAACCATATGGCTGCTTTCACATCGAAGGATCCAACAGACAAAATGGCTTTTTTGATACACTGGAAGAACATCTTATCGAACCGGGATATTCAAAAAATGACCATAATCCACAACGGATGTGTTGCGGGCAGCATTCTCAGGTTTGAACAGTTTGGTAACCCTGAAGTGAGTTATTGGATCGGGAAGCAATATTGGGGTAAGGGAATCGCTACAGAAGCACTGCTCAATTTTTTGCCGAAAATAAAGGTCCGCCCTCTTTATGCCCGCGCAGCCAAGGATAATCTCGCATCCATCAAGGTTCTGGAAAAATGCGGATTTGAAAGATTCGATGAAGACAAAGGGTATTCCCATGCAAGAGGGGAAGAGGTTGAAGAATTCATTTTGAAACTTGAATCAGGAAACCCCAGTTAAGATAAGAATATAACAATATCGTTAAACCTATGAGGAAATGGGTGGCATACTATGGGATTGAAGATTTTTTCCATCATTTTTATTTTATGTGGTCTTTTTGTAATGTGGTTCGCCGTTTTTGGCAAGAAGAAAGAGATCAAAGAGTTCGGCTCCGGAATACCAATGAATTTCATCGATGTAATTTTAATGATGATATATAGGCTTTTACCATCCATTGTTAGAAAAGTCCTTCTTTTTGCATTGGGCCTGGCCATTTCCATTGGCTTTACTTATATATTTCTCAACTTGTGATTATCCGTAAATTTTCCTAATTAGATAAAATAACCCTGGAACTTTATTCAAACAAAAACGTATTAAAAAGAAAACGGTACATAGGAGTTGTTGCTATTTCGAGGAAAAAAGTGTTTATGATAATGCGGGCGGGAAGGTGACGCCGATGGAGGCATTGGTTCAATATACCCAAAAAGAAGAATATCAGTATAGTAATAATATGCATTATATGGTAATGTAGGGTTTGTGTGATTTTGGAAAAAATGAAAAAAGGAAGGTATTATATGTCTGAATCGGTTCTTAAGGTTCAATCCTTAACTAAAAAAATTGGAAAAGCAACCATTGTGGACAATGTTAGCTTTGAAATAAAAAGTAATGAAATATTTGGTTTGCTTGGTCCGAATGGGGCAGGGAAGACCACGATCATCCGTATGATCACAGGTCTCATCAATCGTACGGGCGGTACTGTCATGATCAATGGCAGTGACCTCGATAATGATTTCGAAGGTGCAATGAATCAATTGGGGGCCATTGTTGAAAACCCGGAGTTTTATAAGTACATGACAGGCAGAAAGAATATCCTCCATTATGCCCGAATGTCATCCAATGACATATCCAATGAGAGAATAGAAGAGGTCATTAAGCTTGTCAAACTGGATCATGCCATCGATAAGAAGGTTAAAACCTATTCATTAGGGATGCGACAGCGCCTTGGCGTGGCACAGGCCATTTTACATAAACCGTCGTTATTGATTTTTGATGAACCGACGAACGGCTTGGATCCGCAAGGGATTCGCGAGTTTCGTGATTATTTGAAAGTACTGGCGAGTGAAGGCGTCGGGATATTGATTTCATCACATTTACTATCGGAAATGCAATTGATGTGCGATAGTTTTGCCGTTATCGAAAAGGGAAAACTGATACATACGAAAGAACATATTTCAGATGAAAAAACCGAAACGATCAATGAAGTTTCATTCACTGTCAGTGATGGAAAGCTAGCTAAAAAAATCCTTCAAGAACAGTTTGGGGATATTACGATTCTGAAATATGATGCGAAGACAATCTCCGTATCGGCCTCTCGTGAACAAACGGCCGATATAAATAGGAGCTTTATTGAAAATCAACTAGATGTCTATGAAATTGGCATTACTAGAAAATCACTGGAAGATAAATTCTTTGAAATCACTGAGCAGGAAATGAGGGAGTCTGTATGATGTCCTTAGTAAAAAATGAATGGATGAAAATCTTTTCAAAAGTATCAACTTATATATTCATCGCTTTTCTTTTATTGGCAGCATTAGGGACTGCAGTCATCGATTATAAACTAAGTCCCGAAGAATCGGGTAAAGATTGGAAGCAAGAGTTAAAGGCAGATATACAAGAACAGGAAAAGGCTTTGAAAGCTAAGGAAATCAGTGAAGATGAAAAAGCCGCTATCAAGGAAGATATCAATCTCAACAAGCAACTGTTGGCTGATGATATAAACCCTGACTTGAACACGAATTGGACCTATATGGCGGAATGGACTACATCATTAACATCATTTGTCACTTTATTCGTCGTTATTGTTTGCAGCTCGCTCGTTTCCTCTGAATTTTCGGATGGCACCATTAAACAACTGTTGATCAGGCCTTATAAACGTTGGAAGATTCTACTTTCCAAATATATTACTTCCTTGTTATTTGCAGCGTTATTACTTGCGAGCCTACTTATATTCAGTTATCTTATCGGTATCATATTCTTTGGCAATGGTTCGTATTCAGACAAAATCATGGATCCCGCATCTTTCGGTGAATTCAGTCCTGTGGTAGTCGGCGAATATTTCGTGGACATGATCGTTTACTGGATACCAGGATTCCTGGTCATCACGACCATCGCTTTCATGCTAAGCACATTATTTAAAAACCAAGCACTTGCAGTAGGTATATCCATTTTCATCCTATTTGCTTCCTCGACATTAAATATGGTCATTCAATCATTCATCGGCAAATACGAGTGGTTAAAATTCGTCTTATTCCCCCACCTTGATTTAAGGGGCTATATTTCCGGAACCATGGAAATGTTCGATGGAGCTACACTTGGATTTTCAATGAGTGTACTCGGCATCTATTATATTATCTTTTTAGCGTTAACTTTCTTCTTCTTCCAGAAAAAAGATATCACTAATTAAATAGTCGAAAAAACCGAAATCAGTAGCTGATTTCGGTTTTTATTATGCAACATAGAATGCATGAGCCAGTAGCTGCTTGAAAAAGTGAAACCTTTATCCATATTTATCCGTATAAGATAATATGAGGATATTTAGTAGGACATATGGATGTAAAATGGAAAATAAGGTTCTGTTAATTTGGGCTTATAGGATTCTCTTTATTTCTACTAGGCATGATCATTTCACGATGGTCAGTTGTTGGTGTAGTGATCGGGATAGGCGGAGGACTCATAATAGGGATCAGTTCCTGCCTGTTCGCCAGTTAGTAGCTCCAATACAGAATAGTCGACCCACGGAAATAATCCGATAGAGATGGAGTAGATTCAAAGATGGGAAAAATGCATGATAAACGAAAGTTCATTATTGTACTTATTATTATTGGGGCAGCATTAGGTTTCTATGTGTACTCGGCATTCTCTGAAAAATTGACAAAATCAACGGATTTGGCCGATGAATCCATCGGGGGATTCAAGGTTTTGGATAACATATCGAGTCAAGAATTTATTAGGGAATATGGAGAACCCATCGATCAAGATAATAATAATGCATATGATTATTATTATTGGAAAGGCGGGTTAAAAACGGCCTCTAGCAATACAGACGAGGATAAAGGGAAAATTATGCGGTTAATCATTTCAAGTACGGACGACGATTCATTTGACAACTCCCTGCAAACAAGCAAAGGTATAAAGTTAGGGAGTAAGAAAGCGGACGTTCTTTCGAAGTATGGAGATCATTATTATAAAAGTTATGAACAGGGAGCAGATATTATCGGCTACATTGACCATGAACGGAATATTACTTTAGAATTTTGGTGTGTTCCAGGTGGAAGGGTTGCAGAAATACGATTGGACGATGCAGAGGTCATGTAATGTTTTTTCTCGAGTGTCCTCGATTAAGAGTTTCGGCCGTTTAAGAAAGCGATGCGATAAACATTATGTTCATAAAAAACCTCATCTATCACTTACTATAAAAGCCATGCTGATGATGTTCAATCAATTAAGAGGGATTAGTAGTTAATGTCAGGGGTTATAAAATATCAATGTGGATTCCTTTAGGAATCTTCCCTATGATAATAGTATAAATGTAATAGTCTGCTTCATGGGTGGAAGCTTCTTGTATTGCCCCTTACAGAAAGGGGGGATTACATGAGCGTATATGAAGCTTTATCTTTGTGCATAAACAAAAAATAACCACCCCATGCAGCAAGCTAGTGGGTGGTTATTTTTCTCTTGTAACACCTGAGTAAGCTTTCCCCCTTGAAGGGAATTCTATGATGTTTTGGGCAGGGTGTTAGAGCACCTTGCCTTTTTTTTTATTCTTGCCTTAATTTTACTATATCATTCTCGGAGATTCATGTGTTTAGCGTCATTCCCTTCGCCAGTTTATCGAATTCATTTTTAGCCAAAATAAATTCGCCTCCTGATAATGGTGCCTACCTTAAGGGGATAATATCAACAGTCTTGGATTTATTTTCCGTTGTTGGCTGAAACTTTTTTCCATTTTATCCGTATATTTAATTATGAACGGTGCTGGGAAGCTCCGGTATTTAGCGGCATTCATCATTTTAATAAATTGGGAGATGAAGAATCATGAGCGAAAAGGGTTGTATGAAATGCGGAAGCAATGATGCTGCCAAGAAGGATGTAGCCATGACAGGAACAGGCTTGTCAAAAATGTTCGATGTCCAGAATAATCAATTTACGGTTGTGTATTGCAAGCAGTGCGGATATTCGGAGTTTTATAATAGGCAATCATCTGCAGGCAGTAATCTGCTAGATCTATTCTTTGGATGATCACTGGCATGAAGAACCCCCTTTTTAATGAAAAGGGGGTTCTTGTTTTTTCTTCATCATGTCAGCTCATTACTCGATGAAATGGTCTTGAACGACTTTTGTAAATTCCTTTGCGACGGGTGAAAGGTGTTTAGATGATTTCATGACCAAGCCTATCTCCCGGGAAAGTTCCGGATTCAAGGGCAGTCTTTTGATGCGTTCGGGTTTTTCCGGTAAAGCCAGGTCGGGCATAATCGTGATGCCTAATTTTCCTGCTACCATTGAGAGCACGGTTTGATTGTCTTTAATGTCGTATGAAATGTTTGGTTTTATCTTGGCTTCCAGGAATCTATCTTCTATGAGTGTTTCACAGCCAGAACGCAGCATGATGAATGGTTCATCAACGAAGTTCTCAAGGTTAATTACGGTTTTCCCTGAAAGTGGATGGCCTTCGTATACGACAGCTGATAAAGGATCTGTTAGCAGATGGATGAATTCCGCGTTCTTCACCGGTTTTGCTGCAAAGCCAATGTCCACTGCTCCTTCTTCGATCCATTTTAAGATTTCCTCATATCCACCTTCATGGATCAGCAATTCGATATTAGGGTATTTTTCTTTAAAGGCAGAGAATAGCTGCGGTATGAATCTGGCAGTGAAGCTTGGAAAACTGCCAATAGTTATTTTCCCGATATCCATTCCATTCACAGCTGCAATTTTTTGTTCGATATGTGCAAGGTTGGCAGCGATTGCCCGCATATGTGGAATTACCTGCTCTCCCGCAGTCGTGAGAGTTACACCTTTTCGGTCACGCTTTAATAAAGTCACACCAAGCTCCGCTTCAAGCGCTGTAATGTTATGGCTTACTCCTGATTGAGTCAGTCCGATCCGGTCTCCCGCTTTCGTAAAACTTCCGTGTTCAACAACATGTAAAAACACTTCCAGCTGAAAAAAATTCATATGCCCCACACCTTTCTTGTAATAAATTATACATGAGAATCTATAATCCAAGTAATGAAAAACATTCATTTTACTTATGATGTGGCCGAGAATACAATAAAATCACAAATATAAAATACGAATGGGTGATGAAAAATGATGAAACGGAAATACGTGCAAATTTTTTCACCGTACATGCTTTCTAATGGAACGGTTCTTAAAAACAGGATTGTAGTTGCGCCGATGACCACTTATTCTGGTCAAGAGGATGGCTTGGTTTCTGACCAGGAATTGGCTTACTATAAAAGAAGGGCAGATGGGCCTGCGATGTTCATTACTGCCGCTGCCGCCATTTCCCCAGTTGCGACAAGCTTTCCCAGGCAAATGAAAGTGTATGATGAACAAAGTATCGCTGGACTCACACAGCTTTCAAAAACAATCAAATCAAAAGGTGCAAAAGCCATTCTCCAGCTTCATCATGGCGGAAGCGAGAGCCTGCCAAGCTGTACAGGCGGAGAAAAAATGGTTAGTCCGAGCGGAATCATTGCGAGCGTTTATAAAGAAATGGGCGGGGAGTATATTCCAAGGTCAATGAGCCACACTGAGATTCTATCCGCTCTTCAAGACTTTGGAAGAGCCACCCTCCATGCCATTCGTTCAGGATTCGACGGCGTGGAAATCCATGGAGCGAATGGATATCTCCTTCAGCAGTTTTTCTCACCCCACTCTAACAGGCGGAGAGATCATTGGGGAGGCAGCTTGGAAAATAGAATGCATTTTCCACTTGCCGTCATCTCGGAAGTGAAGCGGATCCGTGATCAATACGCAGACAAGGAATTCGTTATTGGGTATCGCTTCTCCCCCGAAGAACCGGAAGAGGACGGATTGAAAATGGATGATACAGCTGCACTGGTAGATAAATTGGCAACTCAGGGGCTTTCCTATTTACATCTTTCTGTTAAAAATGTCTGGTCCATGCCTAGAAGCGGATTGAACAGAGGATTGACAAGGACCGAAATTCTCCGCGATGTCATCGCTGGCAGGACCAGTTTCATATCACTTGGGTCGATTCATACTCCAGAGGAAGCAAATGCTGTGCTTGAGAAAAATATACCGCTTTTCGCATTAGGAAGAGAATTACTGATGGAACCGGACTGGGTCGCCAAAATAAAAGAAGGAAGGGAAGACGAGATCATGACGACCTTGCCGCGCGATAGCAGGTGTACATTAATGATTCCAGATCACATGTGGGCGAATATCATCACACGTGACGGCATGCCCGAGAAATGTTAGTATGAATGTAAAAAATGGGAAATTCTTGAGGGGAAATCATATGAATAAAATAGCACTTCTTCAACTGTCTCTAGCCATGACGATCTTTGGTTCTGTCGGTTTCTTTTCAGGACTATCAGGACTTCCTGCATTGGAATTGGTTTTTGTTCGCTGCATTTGTGCTGCCATTTTCTTATGTGCAGCTTGGATGATGACAGGACATTTCAAGAACGAAATATGGAATTCCAGAGAGGTAATGCTCATCATTTTCTGCGCGGTGGCCAACTTGTTGAACTGGATATTCCTCTTTAAATCTTTCGAACTGATATCGGTGACAATTGCCATTTCGCTTTATCATTTAGCGCCGATCATTGTACTCATTTTCGGGAGCTTCATCTTTAGGGAGAAAATGAGTTTATTTTCCATCCTGGCCATTTCACTTTGCTTCATTGGCACATTATTCATTATGGGAACAGATGGATTTCGATCATCGACCCCTGAATGGGAAGGGATCATTTATGGGATCATTGCTGCATTTTTCTATGCGGCAACCATGCTTTTAGGAAAGAGCATTTCAAAGACCAGTGTATACGCGACCACCTTTCTGCAAATGTTCATTGGATTTCTATTACTGATTCCTTTTGTCGATTTTTCAGTCTACACAACGCTAAAATCTTCCGAATGGTTTTATACGGTACTTACCGGCATCATCCATACAGGCGTCGTGTATCTGCTGTTTTTTAATAGTATCCGCCATTTGCCTACAAATGTAGTATCTTTCATGATTTTTGTCGATCCGGCAGTAGCCATCCTTTTGGATATTCTTCTTTCAGGATTTCAACCGGACAGGATTCAAATCTTGGGCATTACATTGATATTTATTGGTGTGCTCTATTCACTTAAGACGACAAGACCGAATGAAAAGGATGTCATGCAAAAAAGGCCGCACACAATGTGAGGCCTTTTTTCTTTATGGTTTTTCTATCAATCTATTGATTAAAATGATAGACATCCCAAATGTCAGTGGTTTCTGAGCCAAGGTACCAAGCAGATACACCGCCTAGATGATTTTGTTTGACCAGGTCAATACGGAGCTTCACCGATTTTTTATCTTCTATCCATATTTGATGCTTTTCCCCTTTGGAAGTATACTCCACGTAATTTTGCTGCGCCTTTTTATCCCATACCTTTTTAAGTTTGTGAGATGAAATGATTTTGTTGACTTCAGTCATGGTACGGTCATGACTTTTCACTTTTTTGGTCGATAAATCGGTTACCCATTCCCTCGTATAAAATGGTACAGCCAATATGATCTTATGGGCAGGTACTTCTTTCATTAAAAGCTTCGTTCCTTCTTTGATCCAAGGTAACGAGGAAACGGACCCGGCTACCGGGCTCCCTCCCCAATGCTCGTCATAACCCATTATGATGATGTAGTCCGCTATTTTGCCAAGTGCTTTCCTATCCAGACTTTTTGACCAAAAAGGGTCTTCATTTTCTCGGGTGACATCCACGGACACTTTAATTCCATGCGGTTTTAAGGCTTTTTTTAGTTCGCCTATGAAAAGTACAAAGTCCTTCTTGCTTTTTGGATCGATGTTTTCAAAATCTACATTTATTCCATCACTTTTAGTTTTAACAAGTGAATCACGTAAAGCTGAAACTAATTTCTGGCGATTTTTTGTATTGCCTAGTACAGAATCAGTTAAAACAGGGTCAAATTGATTACCGATAAGCTGCCAAACTTGTTTTCCTTGTTTATGGGCGTTTTGGACGAATTTTGCATCCGCAGAAACGGAAACGAAATTACCGGAATCCTTCAGCGTATAGGAACGGGGAGATACTACATTTAAATTAGGTTGTTTCATTTGTTGGGTGTAGTTTTCTTTCGATCCATTATGCGTCCAGCCCATGACGATAGGTTTTTGCGCCTTTTTTTGAAGCTGGGATGTCTTTACCCATCCCTTTTTACCATCAAGCAATTGAACCTGGTAGTAATAATCAGGAATCTTCAATTTTTGGCCAACTTTAAGGGTAACCGTATGTAATTTGTTTAATTTTGTCAAATCACTTGTGGTTACCTTATATTTAGTGGAAATCTTCCACAATGTATCTCCTGATACAACCTTATGGATCTTATATTTCTGGGGGATCTTCAGGTTTTGGCCAATATTTATTTCGGGTGAAGTTAATTTATTTTCTTTTTGTAGCTCACTTAGTGAAACACCATATTGATTTGCTACTTTCCATAATGTGTTTCCAGCCTTTACTTTATGGATAATAGGCCCCGCGGAATCTCCGACGGAAGTGGAAATGACGGGAAACACCTCGCCCTTTTTTAAGGGCTTTAATTGAGTGGAACCTAACTTAGGAGAACTAAAAACTTTTGTATTGTCCACTTTAACAGAACCTATGTAAAGGGTTTTGCTTGATGAATGACCACTGGGTGGATAGAGACATATACAAAGAAGGCTTAATATAATAAAACATCCAAAGAATTTTTTCACAATGATTTTATTCCCCTTTGTAAAATTTAACTTTACTAGTTTACTATGGAGAATCGCTTTAAAATAGAGGTACATTGTGGAAAGGCCTTATATAGGAGAAAATAGGGAATCTAATTCCGATTCTGTATTGTTGTTCCACTCTATGGTAGGACGAATTATTTTGCTTACTGCTGGACTGGTGGCCTGATATTGATAGTCCCGTTTTTCATGATAACGAAATCCTATACATATGAACAGGTTAATCAGTTTTTACTGGTTGGCCTTTTTTTACGCTTGCAGCTGAAAATGACTTGTACATGACATTTGTCATCTTCTAGTCATGACACCTGGTACTAATAAATTCATGCTGCTTTCTTTATAATATGAAATAACGACAAATAAAAGGAAGTGCAATTGAATAATGACCTTGCAAAATACGAAAAACTTGAGAAAACAAATTGCTCCTTTTGAACAATCAACGACAAAGCAAAGTATATGGCAGATCGTCAATACCTTGGGGCCATTCATTATTTTATGGTACCTAGCATATATAAGCCTTTCCGTTTCTTATTGGTTAGCTTTAATTCCAGCTGTGTTTGCTGCTGGTTTCTTGACAAGGATATTCATCATTTTTCATGATTGCACGCATCATTCATTTTTCAAAAACCGCCGTGCGAATAGAACAGTCGGTACGATCATGGGTGTTTTGACTTTATTCCCGTTTGATCAATGGGGACATGAGCATTCTGTGCATCACGCAACAAGCGGCAATTTGGATAAGCGAGGGACGGGGGATATTTGGACCCTTACGGTGGATGAGTATTTGGCTGCACCGCTTAAACTTCGTTTTGCGTATCGTTTTTATCGCAATCCATTGGTTATGTTTGGTTTGGGGCCCATTTATGTTTTCCTTCTTAAAAACAGATTTAACCGTAAAGGTGCTAGAAAGAAGGAAAAGATGAATACGTATTTGACGAATGTAATAATCGTCGCTTTAGTGGCATTGCTTTGCCTGGCAGTAGGTTGGCAGTCGTTCCTTCTGGTACAAGGTTCCATCTTCATGATTTCTGGTTCAGTGGGCATTTGGCTGTTTTACGTCCAGCATACATTCGAGGACTCTTACTTCGAAGAGAATGAGGAGTGGGAATATGTATTGGCGGCAGTGGAAGGAAGTTCTTTCTATAAGCTTCCAAAACTGATGCAGTTCCTTACAGGTAATATCGGTTACCATCATGTTCACCATTTAAGTCCAAGGGTACCTAACTATAAATTGGAAATGGCGCACAATAATACAGAGCCTTTAGAGAACGTTCCAACGATTACTCTTGCGACAAGCTTGCGCTCACTCCGTTTCCGTTTATGGGATGAGGAATCCAAGAATTTTGTTAGCTTCAAGGACATTAAATATTTAACGAAAAAAAGTGTTCCCGTTCAAGTGAAATCTGAACTGTAACGTTCATGTATCATTCCAGACTCCCTTAATAATCCTTGGATTTGGGGGAGTCTTTGCTGCATATAAGGAACTCGATAAAGGAGAGAACTTAAAATGATTCGAATTGTCATTGCAGAGAATCAGCAAATGCTGTTAGAGGCAATAAGTTCTCTACTCAATCTTGAAGAAGATATAGAAATTGTCGGGCAAGCCAGTAATGGAGAAGAAGCGATGGCCCTTGTACACCAATTACAGCCTGATGTGTGTATCATGGATATGGAGATGCCTGTAATGAGCGGACTTGAGGCAGCAGAAGCATTAAAGTCATTTGAATGCAAAGTCGTCATTTTAACGACATTTCGAAGGACTGGTTATTTTCAACTCGCATTGAAAGCTAATGTAAGTGGTTATTTATTGAAGGATAGCCCCGGTGAAGAGTTAGCCTGCTCGATTCGCGGCATAATGGACGGCAAGCGAATATACTCCACAGAACTTATAGACGGGTCCCCCAGCAATAATGACCGGGAAATGGGAGTGTTAGGGCTGTTAGCCGATGGTCAATCCCAGATGGAAGCGACTAATAAGCAAAGCGGCACAATAGGGACAGTAAGGAAATGTTTTTCGACCATCAAGGATAAAATGAAGTTACCGGCTGGTTAGGATTTGTTTCTTAAATCCTGTTGACACGTTTTTTTTAATTGTGTACGATAGATTAAATTATAATATTGAAAATTCTGTGATGAAGAGAGTAGTTCATGACGAAATGGAAAGCGAGTTAGGGATGGTGGGAGCCTAATGCAGGACGGATGAATGAAGCGCACTTTGGAGAAATTTCTTGAAACGTTTAGTAGGGAACATCGGGGAGTCACCTCGTTAACAATGGAAAGTGGTCACAATTGTGGCAACTAGAGTGGTACCACGGGAATTCATGCTCTCGTCTCTTATTTAGAGGCGGGGGCTTTTTTGTTTAGGAGGGAAAATGTCGATGAATAAGCCAATTGCAGAATTGATTTCAACTGCTTTGAACAATGAAATGCAAGCAAGTGAAATAGAGAAATTAATGGAAAAGCCTAAATTGATGGAGTTAGGTGATGTCGCCTTTCCGTGCTTTACTCTTGCAAAAAAATTCAAAAAATCACCTCAAGTGATTGCGTCTGAAATAGCCCAACAATTAAACAGTGAGTTGCTCCAAGAAGTGAACGTTGTGGGTGGTTATCTGAATATCTTCGTCAATCAGCAGCTGGTGACGGAAAACGTGCTGCAAACGATATTAAGGGAAAAGGATCAGTATGGTTCGGTGCAGCCTGTACAGGAAAATGTCGTGATTGATTACTCATCCCCGAATATCGCCAAGCCTTTTTCCATGGGGCACTTACGCTCAACGGTCATAGGGAATGCACTGGCTAACATTGCCGAAAAAAATGGCTACGATGCCGTCCGAATCAATCATTTAGGAGATTGGGGCACGCAATTCGGCAAGTTGATCGTCGCGTATAAGCTGTGGGGCGACAAAGAGGCAATCGAGGCTTCGCCGATTCAGGAATTATTGAAAATCTATGTGAAGTTCCATGAAAGAGCTGAAACGGACGAATCGTTGAATGAACAAGCGCGCGCAAGCTTCAAGTCGCTTGAAGATGGGGACGAGGAAGCACTGGCTCTGTGGAAATGGTTCAGGGATGCGTCTTTAAAAGAATTCGAGACGATTTATGATTTATTGGGCATCTGTTTTGATTCCTATGCCGGCGAAGCGTTTTACAATGACAAAATGGATGCTGTTGTCGGGGAGCTAAAAGAAAAGGGCTTGCTTACCCTATCCGAAGGTGCCTATGTCGTGCAATTGGAAGATATGCCGCCTTGTTTGATTACAAAAACCGATGGGGCGACACTTTATGCGACGCGTGATTTGGCTGCAGCCATGTATCGTAAAAAACAGTACGGGGCGAAGAAAACATTTTATGTTGTCGGAAACGAACAATCCCTGCACTTTAAGCAACTTTTTAATGTCATTGAAAAAATGGGGTATGGATGGTCAAAAGATTTGCAGCACGTAGCATTTGGCATGATGCTGAAAGACGGCAAGAAAATGTCGACACGTAAAGGGAAAGTCGTGCTGCTTGCGGATGTATTGGCAGAGGCAATCGAAACTGCGAAGCGCAATATTGAAGAAAAAAATCAAGCGCTTGAACAGAAGGAACTGGTTGCAAGACAGGTTGGTGTCGGAGCGGTCATCTTTAATGATCTAAAAAATAACCGCATGAATGATATTGATTTTTCATTAGAGCAAATGATGAATTTTGAGGGAGAGACGGGTCCATATGTACAGTACACATATGCGCGAATTTCCTCATTGCTTGAAAAAGGTGAATTTAAAGAGCAGTCCCTCACTTTTGAAGCTTTAGGAGAATATGCGTGGCCGGTCATCCAGCTGTTGGAGCAATACCCGATCATTGTCCAAAAATCATTTGAACAAACCGACCCATCACAAATCGCGAAATTCAGCTTGCATTTATCGCGTGCATTCAATAAGTATTATGCACATACCAAAATCTTAGTTGAAGATGAATGCAAACAAATGAAGCTCTCATTCGCTTTTTCCGTGGCGGTTGTATTAAAGGATGCGCTAAGTTTATTGGGAATTTCAGCGCCGAATAAAATGTAAGTTCAAATATCCCTGCAAAAAAGAATCCATTTCGACCTTTCGAAATGGATTCTTTCAAAATAAAATGGAAGCAAAAAACGCCTACTCGATGACATCGAACCATAGCGGGGATTTATCATCAGGTTCACCATTGTAATTGATCGTGATTTCCTCACCAGCCTTTATATCTTTATGTGCATAAAAGTCTATCGTTAAATCTTCAAAATTATTATCGAATGTCGCATTTGGAGTGTATGAATGATTGAATAGTGAACCATTTCCTAAGGCAATGGCAGTTTCATCATCATCTCCCCAATAGAAACAGTGATGAAAGAGTGCGGTTTTCTTTAGATATTTCCATTCATGTTTGGGTGAAATGATGATAGGTGATACCTCAATGAGTTCATCTTTTTTAATATCCCTTGTAGCATATACTCCCCTGCCATACTTCCCCGTATTTTTAATGCAGATTGGTGACATGGAAGCAACTCCCCTTTTTTGGTCTTGTTTGGCTATCAGTTGTGTCGTGGCATTTTTTTCATCTAGGCTACCAAGGTGTTTATTTAAGTAAGCACTGCGTTTGCGAATGAATTCGAAGGTGAATTCCGGTTCCTTGTCGAATAGATCAATCTTATTCTTTTTATATGGATCATGAAGGATGTGGGGGCGTATGCCCTGGTGCAGTGGTAATACTTTATTTTCTATATACTTCACAGTAAATGTGGTTTCTAATGTTTCAACCAAGAGGTCTTTGTAGAACTTACTGTATTCCGGAACCTGCAAGAGCAGATGAATAAGGTGGTTTGTCTTTTTTCCTCCGATAGGGACATATGTGTGCTCCATGATCCCTCCATTGACTTTACGTCCCCAAGTGGCATCGTAATCCCAAGGAATGATTTCAAATAACTTCGTTTTACTATTGCGGTATAGTGCATAGTTATGAGTGAAACCGTCGTTATTCATGGTGCAAACGGCTCCAACCAGCCAGCGTAAGTATTTATGGATATCAAGATGTTGCGAGACTACTTCAGGAAACTTTGCAAGTGGGGTGGTGTTGATTTTTTTGATCAATTCGATTAGATATTCATCATCGGCGGGTTTGCCAAACGCTTGTATATAGCCTGACGTAAGGGAGTCTTTCGCTATCCCATCCCTTTTCAATGAAAAGTTGGCATCATTGTTGACAGCATAATAAATCGGGCCGGCAGGAAGTCCTCTTTTTTCTAAAAAAACTCCATCGACGGAATCCAATTGTAAATACACACCTTTAAACGTGCCATTTCGGATTAGGTTGATGTGTTGGCTATGAGGGGAAAGGACACCAAGGTCTTGAAAGAAATCGAGTGAGAGTTTATTGCGAATGAGGGAAGGATCTCTGTATTCGGCATTGAGATGGATTTTGTGGGCGCCAAAGAATCGTTCTGGCTCGATGAAATCAATCCAATAGGACCTTTTTCGGAATTTGCGGGTATAAGAACCCCGATAGGCAATATCGATAACATAAATGTCGTTTTCTACTTTCAAATTGGCAGGAATAGGGTTATCGCTCCAAATATCCGCACGTAAATCTTCTAGATCTTCTTCTTCTATCATTAAGAAATAAGATGGAATATGATAAGACATACACTCACCTTCCTTCCTTGTATAAGATGTTTTATGGACAGTCTTGACCTTAATGAAGCCGTAATATCATAAAATACTTCCGCTTGATTAATCAGGATCAATCAAGCGGAAGCATTATATATTTAACTATCTATCTTCTTCTTTTTTTGCCACGTCCAGTGGACGAGCTTAAACTTGAACTTGAACTTGATGAAGTAGATGTTGTTGTTGTAGATGTGATACCAGTAGTTATGATACCAGTAGCTGTGTTGCCAGTAGATTATTTTCCAGTGGATTTATTACCAGTGGATTTATTACCAGTAGATTATTTTCCAGTGGATTTATTACCAGTGGATTTATTACCAGTGGATTTATTACCAGTGGATTTATGGCCAGTGGATTTATGGCCAGTGGATTTATGGCCAGTGGAATTGTTGCCAGTAGAAGTGCTACCGGTAGATGAACCGCCAGCTGCTTTTCCTTTTTTCCCTTTCATACAGAACCCTCCTTAATAAGGTTAATTTTATGATATGCGCAATGGTACAGACTTGAGCGTTAGTTAACGACAAACGGGCTAATAAAAATTAACGGAGAGGATTTAGGAGAGTTGCCTAATCACAGGAGATTTATAGAATGGATAATCAACAAAATGGAGTACCGTCCATTATTAACAACTTTCGTCAATCATTGCATCAGGCATTAATAATTTCATGAAAAAAATGCCCTTTAATCCCGATGACCGGGAAGAAAGGGCATATACCGCGGACATATCAATGAACTGGATGTCATGTCACGGCGATAATGAATTAATAAGCCAAGCTGAATAGGGCTTTGATGTGTGATAGATAGCGAACATTAC
>NZ_JBHVQU010000072.1:0-20603 GCF_042886655.1 Peribacillus sp. NPDC058002
GACAGGTGTAATACATGTACTGTAGGATTCAATCAAAGGAACATTCAAAAAACCTGAGTCGATAAATGACTCAGGTTTTTCATTTGCCTGGAAATTTTTCATGAAGGTAAAAAAACACCTAAAAACCTAGTAATTTTATCAGGATTATATTTTATTGGTATTATAATATTTTACTTAAGGAGGAAACCGTTCATGTTACAAATGATTATCTTCGGGATTATTTGTGGTTTACTGCTGGGATTTGTGCTTCAAAGAGGCCGTTTCTGTGTTGTTGGTGCATATCGTGATTTGATTTTAGCTAAAGATGGACGGATGTTCTTAGCTACATTTATTGTAATAGCAATACAAAGTATTGGTGTTTATGCATTGAATGATACAGGGGTCATTCAGTTTGGAAATGATGGTTTTCCATGGTTGGGAACAATCGTGGGTGGCTTTATTTTTGGCATTGGTATGGTTCTGGCAGGAGGTTGCGCCACTGGAACATGGTATCGTGCCGGAGAGGGTATGATCGGAAGTTGGGTTGCCCTTTTTGGATATATGCTAGGGCCAGCAATGACGAAATATGGTGTATGGAAAGTGGCTGGAGATAATCTGTTATCTTATCGTACTAGTGATACGTATATTCATGAAACATTAAATGTTTCGCCATGGGTGCTTGTTATTATTGTGACACTTTTGGTTGGCCTATTGGTGATTCGTGAAATGAGAAAACCGAAACTTCCAATCTTTAAAATGAAACCGAAAAAACGGGATTGGCCCACATCTTATTCGAGAAACGGTGGCATCCCTTTGTTACGGCATTATTGGTCGGCCTTATTGCAATCATGGCATGGCCGCTAAGTGCAATGACAGGCAGGATGTTCGGACTAGGAATTACAGCGCCTTCCGCGAACATTCTAACATTCCTTATAACAGGAGACGATGCGTTAATCGATTGGGGTACGTTTTTAGTATTGGGTATTTTCCTTGGTGCTTTCATTGCTGCCAAAGGAAGCGGGGAATTCCGTTGGCGTTTGCCTGATATGAAAACGTTACGTAACAATGCAATTGGCGGTGTGATCATGGGGTTCGGTGCACTTGTTGCCGGGGGATGCACAATCGGTAATGGTCTGGTGAACTCGGCGCTATTTGCTTGGCAGGGGTGGATCGCGATCGTCTTTTTCCTGCTGGGTACATGGGTAGCAACTTATTTCACGATTATCCGAAAGCAAAAGCAGACAGCTGCTGCATCCAAAGCGGCATAAGGTACGAATCAAAAAAAATAAGTTGAGGAGTGGAATATAAATGGCAAAGGTATTGGAAACGACTGGAATGGTATGTCCATTCCCTTTAGTGGAAGCAAAAGAAGCGATAGTGGACATGGCAATAGGAGAGGAATTGATCATTAATTTCGATTGCACACAAGCAACGGAGAGCATTCCGCGTTGGGCTGCTAGCGAAGGTCATGAAATCACGGAGTTTGAGCAAATCGATGATGCTAAATGGCGTATAATCGTGAAAAAGGGAAAATAAACTGGTTTGAAGAAAACGTGTTCGGGTTTCCTGTGCACGTTTTTTTATTTTTTCGAGGTTAAATAATTGGAAGCAGAAAGTTTCAAGTGATAACATGTCTTTAACCAATTTATTAAGGAGATGTTGATAATGGTAGACAAGGTCATTTTAAACGATGTTCCACTGCATGTCACTGACTTTCTTTCTGAAACTGTAAAGGATTCTGAAGGAAAGGAAATCAGAAAAGTCAGTTTCAATTTCAAGGTTACACATAGTGAATATCATGATATTACAACACTGCTTTATCAAATGGTATTTGATTTAAAGATTCCACAGTCAAACGAGGAGTTTCGAGCAGAAATCTTTAACTATGCAACTACGGTCACGAATCTATATGAAGAAAATGCGGTGGGGGAATTTTCACTTGTCTTGCTGGAAGTGAACGGTCAGGAATGATTGAATTGCCAGTCTTGTAAAGATATGGGTTACTGTCTATAATAAAAGTGACGATCATTCTATACATATGAGGTGGTACTTTGCTTAGTGGATGGTTTTTATGGTTTATTCTATTTTGGGTAGCCCTATTAATTATATTGATGAGCATAGGTGGCTTTTTCATGTTTCGGAAGTTCCTGAAAAGATTTCCGAAAGAAGATGGAAAATCCGATATGGATTGGGAAGAATATTATTTGGAACAAACAAAGCACTTATGGTCAAAGCAGCAAAAGGAATTACTGGAAGATTTAGTGAGTCCTGTGCCAGAACTTTTTCGTGATGTTGCACGTCATAAAATCGCGGGGAAAATCGGAGAGTTGGCGTTAAAGGAAAAAGCGGGCGATATTACGGAAGATTTAGTGATACGCGGCTATATCATTGCCACACCAAAACGTGACCATAAATTTTTACAAAAAAAATTGGCTGAAAGAAAGGTGAATATGGGTCCATATGAACACTTATTCAGTTAATGATGAAAAAAGCAGACTCTTATGGAGTTTGCTTTTTTTATTCTGAATCTTTCAAAAAAATGTGGCTGTGTGGTAAAAATTAGAACGTTTGTACCCAAACCATGCTATTCGTTAAATTTTTGATATAATAATAGTAAGTAAAAATTAGGACGGAGTGAAACTATGAAATTTATCCATACGGCTGATTGGCATTTAGGAAAAATCGTTCACGGTGTACATATGACTGATGATCAAAGGCATGCACTCTTGCAATTCATAGAAATTGTCGAAGAGGAAAAACCGGATGCGGTCGTGATTGCTGGTGATCTATATGATCGTTCCGTTCCGCCGACTGAAGCGGTGGAGCTTCTTGATGAAATCCTTTATACGATTAATGTGAAAATGAATACACCGATCGTTGCGATATCGGGAAACCATGATTCTGCGGAAAGGCTCTCATTCGGTTCATCATGGTATCGTCATAGCCAGTTATACATTCATGGGAAATTGACAAAAAAATGTGAGCCGGTTCGCATCAAGGGCGTGAACTTTTATTGTGTTCCATATGCAGAACCTGGGACGGTTCGCCATCTTTTTGAAGATGATAGCATCCATTCTCATCAAGAAGCGATGAAGCGGATAACCGGAACGATTGCCGAGAATTTCAATAAAGATGAGCCGAATGTCTTCGTAGGACATGCTTTTGTATTAGGCGGAAAAACGAGCGATTCGGAAAGGGTCTTGTCTGTAGGTGGCTCCGGCTGTGTTTCATCCGATTTATTCGATGCGTTCGATTATACGGCACTTGGGCATTTACATAGCCCAGACGCAATACGTCATCCTAAGGTGTTTTACTCTGGATCACTATTAAAATATTCTTTTTCCGAGGCAAAGCAAAATAAGTCGCTTTCCATCGTCGATATGCAAGAAGATGGAAGCTTTGATATACGCTATCGATCTTTGGCACCCAAGTTCGATATGAGGGAAATATCCGGAGTTATGGAAGAGTTACTCGATCCCGTTTTTTATCAATCGCAAAAAAGGGATGACTATTTGAAAATAACACTAAATGATGAGGGGGCACTCATCGATCCTATTAACCGCTTGCGCCAGATTTATCCGAACGTACTACATTTAGAGCGTAAATGGGATTTGACCGATCTTAGAAGAAAAAAATCTTTCTCCTCTGTAAATGATGAACGGAAATCAGAATTGGACCTGTTTGAAACATTTTACCAAGAAATGACCGATCGGGACTTTGATTCTCAAAAACAGGATTTGATGGTTTCGGTAATTGAGGCAGTTAAGAAAGAGGAGGCTTTGAAATGAGACCCGATATTTTAACGATGCAGGCATTTGGGCCATATGCAGGAAGGGAAACCATAGACTTTAATTCCCTTGGAGAACGAACGATGTTTGTCATTTCTGGAAAGACAGGCGCAGGGAAAACAACGATATTTGATGGTATTAGTTTTGCGATATATGGAAAAGCCAGTGGTGAAGATCGAAGCGGGCCAGATTTACGAAGTCAGTTTGCCGAAGATGATATATTGACGGAAGTCTCGTTACAATTTACCCTGCGTGGAAAAACGTATTTGGTGACCCGGTCCCCGCAGCAGGAACGCAAGAAAAAATCAGGTGAAGGAACAACAACGGTTGGAGCAAAGGCTGAATTATATGAGATATTGGCAGAAGGAAAAAAACTGCTGGGAGCAAATGTACGGGAAGTTGAAGAAAAAATCAAAGTGCTCATTGGACTTGACGCTAATCAATTCCGGCAAATCCTGATGATTCCTCAGAATGAATTTCGAAAACTGTTAACATCCGACAGCAAGGATAAAGAACAGATTCTCCAGAAATTATTTCATACTGAACTTTATAAACGAATAGAAGAAAAATTAAAAGAAGAGGCTTCCATCCTAAAAAAGGAAAGTGAAAAAAGTGCACAGCGGCGAATTGAATTAATGAAAGGCATCCAGCCTGGCAATAATGTAGAATTACAGGCACAAATACAAGGGGAAGAGCCTAATGAACAACAGGTCTTACCGCTGTTACAGGAAGTCATTTTGCAAGCGTCAGAAAAAAGTGAGAATATAAATAAACAAATACAGGAAAAGCAGAAAGCTCGTGATCAAGTAAATCAAGAACTTTCAAAAGCTGTCGATTTATTAAACCGATTTTCGGAAAAAGAAAAACTGCGAAATGAAAAGGAAGCCCTTGAAGCAAAGCTGCCAGAAATGGAATTAGTGAAAGTCCAAATAAAAATGGCACACAAAGCGGCTTCGCTTGAAAAGCAGGAACAATACTATTTGCGAATTGGCAAACAAGTACAAGAGGCGAATGCCGAACTTCAAAAATTAAGTGAGCAGTCCGAGAAGTTACGGATTGAGCGCATTGAGAAGCAGGATTCCTATGATAAGGAAAAGTTGAAGGATAATCAAAGAGAGCAGGCAGTACGGACTGTTCATCAGCTTGAGCAGGTAAAAGAGGCTGTCATGACTTTTGCAAGCTTAAAAGCACAGGTTACTTTAGATGAAAAAGAGTGGCAAACTAGTAAACGACTACGGGAAAAAACTGTTTCGGAGCATCTGGCCGTTGAAGCGGAAGCGGAGAAAGTCGCTCAAGAAAAAACAGAAGCGGAAAAAGCGGCTGTTCTTTATCGTGATCAGGAAATTGAAGCAGAAAGAAATAATCAATCGTTATCGAAGATTAAAAAACTTCAAGAAGTTCTTAATGAAATCCAGAATACGAAACAAGTTCTGGATGATAAGGATAATCGGTTCCAAGAGTTGCAAAGAATACAAATTCAGGAGAAGGAAAAACTGGAAACCCTTAACCGAAACTGGAGATCTGGTCAAGCGGGTATGCTTGCTTCCATGCTGCACTCTGGAGAAAATTGTCCTGTGTGCGGTTCGCTAAGTCATCCAAAACCTGCGCAATTGCATGAGCATATGCCGACGGATTTGGAACTGAAAGAGCAAGAAAACAAGCTGAACACTGCAGAGCAACAAAAAAGCAAAGCGGAAAGTGAATATTATCAAGCGAAATACAAATATGATGCACTGGTGGAGTCTTCACAAGAGAAGCTTAGTGACCTACAAAATGATATGCCAGAGTTTAGGTATGAAAATATTGATGCGCATTTGCTACAGTTTGGACAAAAAGGAAAAGTGCTGCAAGAGCAGCTAAAAGAATTGATGCGGAAAAAGTCTCTATTCAATGATTTGGAAAAAAGGTTGCAGGATTTAAAAGAGAAAGCATCCCAGCTTAAGGATAATATGATCTCTTTAGAGAGAAAAGAGGACCAAGGGAAAACGAGGTATATTGAAAACTCTACAAAACTAACAGGATTAACCGATTCCCTGCCAGACGGAATACGGACTGAGGAAGGATATAATGAAGCTTATCAAATGGCTGTAAATACACAGAAACGCTTACAATCGGCCTTGGAAGATGCACAAAAAAACCTCCAACTGGTGAAGGAAAGAGAATCGGCCATCATTGCAAAAAAAGAATCCCTAAGTGGAAATATAGAGGCCTTAAATACAGAATTGAAAGAGGAGCGGGAAAAGTTAATTACGGATATGACCAATCAAGGCTTTTCCAATTATAAAGAATATACGGCAGCAAAAAAATCGGAAGCAGCTCTTGGAAATTTGGAGGAGCAAGTACAACAGTATAATCAAAATTGGCAAAGTGTTTTAAGTCTGTTTCATGATTTGGAAATGAAATTAAAAGATGTGGTCAAACCAGATCTTGAAGGATTGAAAAAGACTTTCGATTTCATAGATGGAGAATTGGAGTCGTTACGGCAAAAACAGAATGAAATGCAGGCTGAAATTCGGACTAACGAAGAAATCAAAAAGAAATTGTCGCAAATCAGGGAAGATCAGAAAAGTTTAGATGAAAGGTACAGTATCGTCGGTCATCTGTCTGAGATTTCCAAAGGTCAAAACTCTTTCAAAATAACTTTTGAACGATATGTACTGGCAGCCTTTTTAGATGATATCTTAAAAGAAGCTAATTCAAGGTTGCTGAAAATGACAAGCGGCAGATATCAGCTGTTGCGAAAGCTTGATCCTACACGCAGGAACATCCAGAGCGGTCTGGAGTTATCTGTGTATGACCAATATACAGGACATGAGAGACATGTCAAAACCCTTTCGGGAGGCGAGAGCTTCAAGGCATCCCTTGCACTTGCTTTGGGTCTTGCGGATGTTGTCCAGCAGAATGCAGGCGGTATTTCACTTGAAACGATGTTCATCGATGAAGGTTTCGGTACGCTCGACCCTGAATCTCTTGATCATGCGATTGAAGCATTAATGGATATACAAAGCACCGGTAGACTGGTAGGGATAATTTCCCATGTGCCGGAATTGAAAGAAAGAATCGATGCACAGCTGCAAGTCATATCCACACAAAATGGAAGTCGGACGTCCTTTTATTTTGCTGGATAATCAAGAAAAAAGAATGGCTAAGGGAGAAGTGGTTCCCTAGGCCATTCTTTTTATTTTTATGAAAGAACTACTCAATGTTAATATCTTCAGCCGTTTTTCCGGGGGAAAACTTATGGATGCGAATCACCAAGATCGGATTCGAGAATTCAGCGGTAATTCTTCGAGAGCAAATCGAAAAGGGGAAAGGGATCTTTCTCTGTGTGGGCAGTGTATCTTCTTTTTTTTCAAGAATTGGCTTATCAGTATCGTCAACGATGATCGATAGCTCATTATCACATAGGCAAACTTTTATATCTTTCACATCATGATTTTCCAAAACCGCTTCCACCATATATTCATCGTCACTTTCGTAAATATCAATTGAAAAAAGTTGATGATCCAACGCACAAGTTTCCGGATCCAGAAAAAAACTTTTTACCCATTCATCAAACTTGTCAACCTCATTCATTTGCGATCCATGTTGATTGTCTTGCATGTTGATACCCCCGGTTTTCCTTTGAGGTATTATATGTTGGAGCATGAAGAATGGTGAAAGAAATGGATGATGTTAAAAGATTCCGGGAAAGTGGTTCAAAAAATGTAATGGCAACCAAGGTCTTTAAAAAGGAATCAAAGAAAAGAAACGATGTGTGTGTGGGTATTAAAGGGAATTATCAATTAGCAGGAAGTTTATGAAAGTGATGACCAATTCTATATGAGTTGGTCATTTCTTTATAATCGATGATGTTTTCTATTAAGCTCGTCCCTATTACTATCTTATATATTAATATTCAAAACCAGGTTTTTACTGCTGTCAAAATGGCATTCCATATCATTGTTAATACAGCTACAAATAACATATTAAATGTAAATTTTAAATAATTTACCAAAAATAATTGCAATTCGGAAAATTTAGTAGTATATTATGTAATATAAACGGAAGGAAATAAAACATAATACAAAATTCAGAGGAGTGTTGAAGAATGAATACAGCAGTCGAAACAAAGCAAACGCTTACAATTCAAAAAAACAAAGAAACTGGGGTAGCGGAGGTACATCTTCATATTAATAAGACTAATGCCTATACACTTGATTTTTACAAAGAATTAAATGCTGCAATTGATGATATTCGTTTTGATCCAGATATGAAAGTTGCTGTATTAATGAGTGATATGCCTAAATTCTTCTCGGTCGGAGCGGACATTAACTTCCTTAAAGCTGCAGATCCGGTTTTTAAAACACAATTCTGCTTATTCTGTAATGAAACTCTTGATAAAATTGCTCGTTCACCGCAAATCTGGATTGCATGCCTCGAAGGTCACACGGTAGGTGGGGGACTGGAAATGGCGATGGGTTGTGATCTTCGCTTTATGGGTGATAATGCTGGGAAAATCGGTTTACCGGAAGTTAACCTTGGGGTCCTTGCAGGTACTGGGGGGACACAACGTATGGCTAGATTAGTTGGTCACTCCAAGGCAATCGACCTGAATATCACAGGGGAGTCTATCTCACCTCAGGAAGCTAAGGAAATACGATTAGTAGATCGGGTTTTCCCACAAGATGAAATACGTGAAAAAACATTGGAATATGCCAAAAATGTCGCAAGTAAAGCTAGTTATGCAGTAACTAATATAAAACTATCGATAATGAACGGTAAAGAAATGCCTTTAAACGCGGCGATTCGTTATGAAGGGGAAATACAGAATCTTTTATTCCGCTCTGAAGATGCTAAAGAAGGTTTGGCTTCCTTCCTTGAAAAGCGTGAACCACAGTGGAAAGGTAAATGATTGATTTGTCCTTTTAAAAGTAAAAAAAGCAATATCGGTTCCTGCCGATATTGCTTTTTTACTACGAATGCTATTGGGAGGATGGTGTATATAATGGAAGAAACTCATTTAAAAAGGCGCGTGAACGAAACGAAATTTCAAATTCAATGGGGTGATACAGACCGAGCAGGAATTGTCTATTATCCGAATTATTATAAATGGTTCGATTTAGCGGGACATAATTTTTTTCGTTCTATAAATATGAGCCCTAAATATTTGGAAGAAGAGAAGAGAATAATCATTCCATTACTTGAAGCAAAGTGCACTTTTGAAAAACCGCTGTACTATGACGATGAAGTGACAGTATACACTCATGTGAATGAGGTGAAAACAAAGACCATTCGCTTTCATCATGAAGTTTATTGTGGGGAAAAAAGGACCGGGTATGGTTATGAAATACGCGCTTGGACTTCCATCGGGGATGATGGGCTTAAGGCTGTACCAATTCCGGAAAATGTAAAAAGAATATTAAAAGTCATATAGCGGGATATGAAGGGATGTTTATCTCCAACAAGTTTGAAAATTGAGCCAATTTAGATTACATTAAGAAGAAAAGGCTTTATGAGAACAGGAGAATCAACATGAAACCAAGGTCATTATTGTATACTCTTTTTGGTGATTTCGTCCAATTCTACGGTGGGGAAGTATGGATTGGGACACTTATTAAAATGATGGGGCATTTTGGTGTTTCTGAATCCTCTGTACGTGGAGCTATTCTGCGTCTTGTTCAACAGGATTTAATTACTGGGCGAAAAATAGGCAATAAAAGCTATTATTCATTAACTCAAAAAGGGAAACGCAATATGGATGATGGTGTCAAACGTGTTTATACGATCCGGAATAATCATTGGGATGGTTTGTGGAGAGTTGTTACATACTCCATCCCTGAGGAGAAGCGAGTGCTGAGGAATCAAGTGCGTAAGGAATTGAGCTGGACAGGTTTCGGGCTTTTGTCCAATAGTATTTGGGTCAGTCCCAATCCATTGGAAAAACAAGTTCTGACCTTGATGGATACATATGATTTAAAGGACTACCTGATTATTTTCAGTTCCAGTCAAGTCATCACCCACTCGAATGAGGAGATTTTACGTGCTTGTTGGAATTTAAATGAAATAAACAAAAACTATTTAACTTTCATACAGCAATATGAAACGAAGCTTCAGGACATGCAGCAGGCTGTATGGGAAGATAGCATTTCAAATGAAGAGTGTTTTTATGAACGAACCCGGCTTGTTCACGAATATAGGAAGTTCCTTTTCCTGGACCCTAGTTTCCCGCTGGATTTATTACCTGAAGACTGGCATGGAATCAAGGCTAGGGAGCTATTTTGGAATATTCATCAGCTTACCTCAGTCAAAGCAGTGAAATATTTTGAATCAATCATGGAATATCCGCCTGATAAAGCAGGATTTGTAAATCGTGAGAAAGCCATTAACCCTTTTTCAGAAATCTATCATGATTAATATGAGAGGTTTTATGCAGTGAAAAATCCATGTTACAGAAAAAGGTTTGGAAGAGCTGGATGGCCTTGATTATGACAAATATGCGATTAATAAGGGGAACGCAGCCGTTTTACTTTTAGGCATTGCTTTAGAATCAAAAGCGTATGAGTGAACAGCCGTAACAGGAGATAGAAAGGAAGCGTTGCTTGCGTTTCAACACAATTGGAAACCAGTTTTAGGGAGTGATGATCATTACTGAGCCATCTGGGAACTATCAACAAATAACGGATTATTTAATTCGCATAGGCATACCTGTTCCATTCCCCATGAAGCATGTTTATTGTTATTTATTTCGAATGAAAGAAGAAATCGTACTGGTGGATGTTGGGTTTCCAACAGAAATCGCCAAGAAGTATTGGGAAGAAGTCCTTGAAGAGTTGTGCATTAAACCAACAGATATATCAAAGATTATCCTGACACATTTTCATCCTGATCATACTGGTTTAATCAGCTGGATGCAGCAAAAAACCGGAGCTCGAGTTTATATGAGTGATGCGGAAGCCCAGATGATTAAAACTGTCTTTGGCGGGAATACAAAACAGGCTGAAGCAATTTACGAATTATTTGGTAAACATTCCGTACCTGAGCCTTTGTTGACTAAAGTGAGGGAAAACGTATTGTTTTTCTCGAATAAAGTGAGTCCACTTCCTGAGATTGAGAGTTTTCAAGAAACCTATATAGATAGTCCAGGAGGAAGATGGAGTGTCAAAACATATGGTGGTCATGCGGAGGGACATCTATGTTTTTATCAAAATACCCAAAAAATCATGTTAATAGGCGATGTTGTCTTGAATAAGATCACTCCGAATATTAGTCTTTGGCCAAATTCCGATCAAAACCCTCTAAAAAGTTACTTTTCTACTTTGTATCAACTTGTTGATCAGGATGTTAGCATTGCATATCCGGCCCATGGAACACCAATAATGAATCTTGCCCAGAGGGCTAAGGAAATCATTGAACATCATCATGAACGTTTAACGACTATTTTAACCATTCTGGAAACAAATAAAGTGGCGTATGAAGTTACGGAAAAACTTTTTCAACAAAAGAAGCTCACTGATCATCAATGGCGATTCGCCATTGCAGAAACGTTAGCACATCTGGAATATTTAGTTGAAGAAAAAAGAATACAAAAAATTTCAAATGGCGGTATGTTTCGCTACGAATTATAACAAATAAAGCGAGTTGCACTTTTGTGCATCTCGTTTTATTTGTTTTCTGAAAAATCTGATAAAGTGTTGACTAACCAGATAAAGTAAATTATTATATTACTTATATAAGACGATAGTTCAAAAAACATAATATGATGGGAGAGAGACAGATGTCAGGATTTACAAATGATTTGATGGGTAAGATCCAAGCCGGGTTTGTGGTCGAGAGACTGGAAGATATGGATGAAAACTATAAAAAGGCATTGAAACAGACATTGATGATAGTTGCGGATACAGAATTATTAAGTGTTCCGCCACTTCTGACTGTTTATAAAGATGCCCCTAATCTAAATTACAAAATCACGGCACTTGCAGTTATGCAGGATGAAATCGGACATGCGCATATTGCGTACAGATTATTAAAGGATTTGGGAGAAAACGTTCAATACATGTTATATGAGAGATCGCCAAATAGATGGAAGAATCCATATGCGTTTGATTTTAAATTAGATAACTGGGTTGAATTGGGAGTATTCAACGGATTATTTGATCGAGCAGGTTACACCTTATTGGGAGATGCGCACCAACATACATCATACGGACCCTGGAAACGGGCATTGGTCAAAGTTGATAAGGAGGAACTATTCCATTTAAGAAATGGGGAAATCATAATGAAGGCAGCCATGAAAGATCCTGAAACGGCTAAGCAGGTTCAAGAAGCGATTGATTGGATGTTCATCATGTCCCTAGAATTTTTCGGGGTAGCAGATAACTTGAAAAGCAGGTCAGCCCAGCTGGATTATAAATTGAAAGGAAAGACTAATGATGAATTAAGGCAGAAATGGATGTCCACTGCCGTTCCTTTCTGTGAATCCCTCGGACTTAATCTACCTGCTCATTATAATGAAGGGACTGGAAGGTATGAATTGAAAGTTCCTTTCCCATGTAAATTCGATGTGGAAAACAAGCGGTGGAAATATGATGAACCGGATACGTGGGATAATGTCATCAACCGGTTTAAGCAGCGTGGTCCACAAAATCAGGAGTTCGTTAACCGGATTCAAAAAGGATATCAGCTACTTGATGCATATCGAGAAGAGGCGATTTAGATGGGTGGGACGTTATATAAGGATCCGGTATTAATCCATGCGTTACAAGAAGTTTCTGATCCTGAATTTCCTATAAGCATCGTGGATATGGGCTTGATTTATGGGGTAGAAAAGCAAGGGAGTACAGCGTATGTAACGATGACATATACTTCAACGGGATGCGGGTGCATGCAGTGGATCGAAAGTGATATTAAAAAAAGGCTTCTTCAAGAAGAAAGTGTTCATGCAGTGGAAATAGAGGTGGTTTGGAGTCCAGCTTGGACGGTCGACCAAATGAGTGAAGCAGGCAGGCAGATATTAAAGTCCTGGGGGGTCAGTTCAAAATGAGTGATAATAAGGTCCAAAACTTTGAATATGATGTGTTTTCAAGAATCAATCGTGGTGATGACTTAATGCATATTGGAACAGTTGAAGCCGATAATGATGAGTTGGCACGTGTTTATGCCCGTTATGTTTATGATGAAGAAAAATGGGTGGAAATGTTTATAGTCAAGCGGGAAAACATGATTTGCATTAGAGAAGCAGAACCATTTTTTAAGAAAAGGGTGATTTAATATGGTGAATTCAACAAATGGCAACACTGAATTGATTACCTTGATAGAAACGATTGCTGATAATAAATTCATTTTAGGAGATCGTCTTGTTGAGGTCGGTGTCAGTGGTCCAGACTTAGAAGGGACCCTTGCCGCAATCGCAATGGCCCAATCAGAGCTAGGTCATGCCCGCCTTCTCTATAATTGGGGAACGAATTTGAAGAGCGGAAAAGGCAGCAAAAAGGAAGTGAAGGAACAAACGGGTAAAGCGTTTGACAGCATTGTTCAAATCGGGGAGTGGATACAGCTGATTGCAGGGCTCTATTCTATGAATACGGCATTCAATACATTGATAACCGCTTTGACCAGCAACCAAAAAGGCAGTGAAATCGAACTGCAATTCAATAAATTGGCAAGAGAACAGGTAGAGCATATTCTGTACTCGAAAAACTGGGCACTCAAGTTACTGAATGATGGAGGCTCAATTCCTGCCCGTTTCGGGAGAGCATTTAAACTTTGTGAACAAGAAGTAATTACTTGGTTGAAACAAGTGGAAAACAATAGTGTGCTAATTGAAAACGAGATCCTTCCTGTAAATAGTAATTTAGTGAACTCCTATAAGGAATCTTTAATTCCGCGTTTAAGGGACGAGGAGATAATAAATGCCCGTTGAAAAGGAAAATCCGGCATGTCCATTTTGTGATGGCAAAAATGTTGAATTATATTCATCCTTCGGTACTGCACAGCTCGTTAGGCAATACTATTGTCTAAACTGTAAAACGGTTTTTGAAAGTATACGATGGAAAGGTTCTTTCTCTGCTGATCGACCTCATGAGCCAACTGATCCTAATGGGTAGTCACTACTTGTTAAAAGCCTTTCCAGTGCATTTTTCACTTGTGAATGTGTAAAATATTGAGGTGGATATGAGACTATAAGTTTCATAGTCTGATGGAATTACTTTACCCTTTATTGGAGGTTTGGTTGATTTGAAAGCGGTTACTGAATGAAAAAGAATTGTCAGCAAGGTGATTTGCTCAAATTAGTTCGTATAGCGTTTCCAAATGAATGGCCTTTTTCCACAAAGGAGATTTTGAAAATGGAAGGATAGGGATTTATCCGGATTTATATGGCAGCCATCTTCTTTATGGAATAAAGGAGACGGTGGGATGATGCTTCTAAAACCAGTAGCTTATTGAGGAGGGTAAATGTGTGATAAAAACCGAATGTAAAATTAGAGGATTGGGCGCGTTGTACAATGCTTCCTATAATTTCTTCCAGAAAAACATTGAGGCAGGCATAGGGGACAAAACGGCTATTTATTATGATAATCAATCTTATACCTATCAAGAAATCGATACCCTTGGTAATCAATTTGGTGCGGCATTAAAAGAACTGGGCATAGAGATGGAACAGCGCGTCCTGCTTTTATTACATGATTCTCCAGAATTCATCATTAGTTTCTTCGGTGCAATAAAGGTTGGGGCAATCCCGGTTCCATCCAATACGCTTTTGCCCATAAAGGATTATGAGTATCTTTTGAATAATAGCCGTTCCAAAGTGTTGGTTACTACTTGTGAACAGTGGGAGAAGTTAAAGCTTGTTAAAGATAGATTACTTTTCTTGAGGCATGTCATCTTGGTTGATGGGGGTGATCTAAACCTGAAGGAAGTAAACGAACATTCTTTCCAAACTCTTACTCGCAGACAAAATAAAGATCTGCCCCCTTGTTTTAGTAACATAAATGATCAAGCGTTCTGGCTCTATACATCAGGAAGTACAGGTGAGCCAAAAGGGGTTATTCACTTACAAACCGATATGGAAGAAGCCTTTAAAAACTACGCCAGGAACATTTTGCAAATCACCGAAAATGACATTACTTTTTCGGCCTCGAAGCTTTTCTTTGCTTATGGTTTGGGAAACGCGATGTATTTTCCTTTTGGAGCCGGGGCCGCCACTGTTTTAATGCCTGACCGACCGACTGCAGATAAGGTGTTCGAGACGATAGAGAAGTATCGTCCAACCATTTTTTTTGGTGTCCCGACTCTGTATGGATCGATGCTCAATTACCTTGAGAAGACGAAGGAAACCTATGATCTTTCTTCAGTTAGACTTTGCGTATCAGCAGGAGAGGCACTGCCGGCTTCTTATATCGAACAATGGAAGAGAGTTTTCGGATTGGATATTATAGACGGAATTGGATCGACCGAATCACTTCATATATACCTTTCCAATCAAGTAGATAATATTCGGCAAGGAAGCACAGGAAAAATCGTTCCCGGTTACGAAGCTAAAATAGTGGATGAACAAGGTCATGAAACTCAGGTGAATGAAGTGGGAGACCTTTTAATTAAGGGAGAAAGCATTGCAGCCTCTTATTGGAATCTTAATGAAGAAAACAAAAAGAAGTTTATTGGTGATTGGCTGGTGACAGGAGATAAATACTTTAAGGATGAAGATGGCTTCTTTTGGTACGCGGGCCGCAATGATGACATGATGAAGGTAAATGGAATTTGGGTATCGCCAATAGAAATAGAAAACGCACTCTTATCACATCCCGATATACTGGAAACGGCTGTTGTTGCTGTAAAGGATGAAAATGGTTTAATAAAGCCAAAAGCCTTTATAGTATTAAAAGCAAATGCGGAATCAGGTGAAGGAGTAAAAGCAGAATTAAAGGGATTTGTCAAAAAAGTGTTAGCACCGTATAAATACCCTCGCGACATTGAATTCGTGAACGAGTTACCTAAGACTTCGACAGGAAAGATACAAAGATTTAAATTAAGAGAGTCAGGGATCAAATCACAATGGTAAACAAGAAGAAGGATTCAATCTCCTTGAATGTGGACTCAAAATGAATGTCTTCAATAAGGGGGATTCATCCAGCATGAAAAAATGTTCAATTGTCATTTGAATGATGGGGGCGAGAAAAGTGAATGCAAGAGCATACCGGAATGAATTGGTCGAAGTGGCACAAGGCAAAAGACCCGCTGATATGTTCATTAAAGGCGGAACGGTTATTAATGTTTATTCTGGTGAATTTCTTCAGCAAAATATTGCGTTGTATAAAGATTGCATTGCATATGTAGGGGAAAATGAAGTGAAGATAAATGAAAACACCACTGTAATAGATGCCAATGGTATGTATGTGTCTCCTGGATTCATCGAAACTCATGCGCATCCCTGGGTAATATACAATCCTATAAGTATCACCGCAAAAGTATTGCCGTTGGGGACTACCACTACAGTGAATGATAACTTATTTTTTTATTTGCACTTTGGTCACTCGGGCTTTAAAAGGCTTCTAGGTGAGTTGAAAAAACTGCCAGGAAACGTTTTTTGGTTAATAAGATTAGTTTCACAGGCTGGATATCCAGGTGAAAGGGACTGGTTCAATAAAGAGGATATTATGGACCTTCTTTCGATTGAAGAAGTACTTGGAACAGCAGAAGTGACTCGTTGGCCTTTACTATACAAAGGGGATCCGGTTTTACTCGATATTATAGATGAAGCTAAAAAAATGGGGAAAATAGCTGATGGGCATAATGCGGGGTGCTCTTATGAAAAATTAAATTCTATTGCAGCTTCAGGTATAAGTGCCTGTCATGAAGCGATAACGGCGGAAGAGGCCCTGGATCGTTTACGGTTGGGTTTATGGACAGTCCTAAGAAACAGTTCGCTTCGTCCTGACTTGTCAAAAATAATCAAGCTGATTACAGATGGACAGGTAAGTACGGGCAGGGTTTTGATGACTACGGATGGTCCGCATCCATCTTTTATTGAAAAAGAAGGATTCGTCGATGGACTTGTAAGGCAGGCTGTGGAACATGGAGTACCGGTTATGGAAGCTATTCAGATGGTCACCATCAATGCGGCTACATACCTTAAACAGGACGATTATATTGGCGGATTGGCCCCGGGTAAAAAAGCGGATATATTATTGTTGCCTGATTTGGTGCAGTTTCGTCCAGACCTAGTGATCTCAAACGGGAGAATTGTTGCAGAAAATGGAGAATTGACGATCCAAATGCCAGATTTGGATTGGGAAAAGTATTTACCTGAAAATACATTTTCCTTTTCAAGAGGAATTCTGGAAAATCATGATTTGTATCTATATCCACACACCTCTTCAAATGATTCAGTCCCTGTTATTCATTTTGTTAGTAATGTAATAACCGAACTGAAGAATTTGGTTCTCCCAGCCAAGAATGGTTATGTCGATCTTTCGGCCAAAGAGGGACTTATGTATGCGGCTCTTATCGATAGAAAGGGGGAGTGGGTTACAAAAGGTATTTTAGAAAACTTTGCGTTGAATTTAGATGGGATGGCCTCGACCTTTAACACAACGACAGACTTGCTCACCATCGGAAGAAATCCAGAGGGGATGGCAAAAGCTGCTTCAAGAGTTCATGAACTGGGAGGAGGAATCGCAATAGTTGATGGCAATGAAATAATACTTGAAATTCCACTACAGCTTACGGGAATGATGACTTCTGATCCTTCATTTGAAAAGGCAGTTGAATTTAATGATAAATTATTAAAGGTGCTCCAAGCGAGAGGCTTTCCTTTTCACGACATTTTGTATACTTTATTATTCTTAACTTGCGACTTTCTTCCTGGGCTGCGTTTGAATCCCTTTGGGCTATACGATGTGAAAACCGATAGAATCTTATTTCCTTCCATATCCATGACGAACTTTTTAAACAAAATGAACGCGTAGTTTTGGCTCTAGGGCTGCCGTATCACCACAGGATCTGGGGAAACGGCAGCCTGATTTTTGTTAATGCGGTCATCAAAAAATCCCTGGGAATTGCAAATCGGTCCTGGATTTTTCGAGTTGTTTTATACTTTATTAACGAGACTAAAAAGTGACTGATTGTATATATGATCTTTACTGGATGGTCTGAACGATTGAACCAACTATGGATGATTCTTGGACACAGCGAAAAAATCAGTCTGCGAATGCGCAAAAGCTAAAAATCCAGGAATGGAAGTTGAGCTATAGATTTTTTTTTTGCTCTTTTCGTAAAGATTGTTGTTTTTAAAACGAAACGATTTAACGTTGATTGGAGCGAAGACCCCACAGGCGTTTACGCCGAGGAGGCTCACCGCCCGCCCCGCGGAAAGCGAGCATCTGGAGGGGAAATCAACCACACCGCTTTACTTGGTAAATAGCAACAAAGTATGCGAAAACAGCCTTTTATTTAATGGACTCGTTAGCCAAGTTTCAATAAATATTACACTTGCCCATCCGTTGCTGGATGGGCTATTCAAATTTATAAAACCCATGGATAAAATCAAAATGACGATTTGTGAGTAGGTATAATCTATAATATGGTAAAAAACTAGTTTCATAATCGCTAGAAAACCAATTAGAGTTTTTAAAAAAAATTCAAAAATGAATTATTGGTTTTTCGATGAATCCTCTCTAGAAAGGCATTATAACTGAATAAAATTCATTTATGAATTGAAGGGTCTTACTACAAAGCGATTTTACACAAAACTGGGACTTGGCATGCAAGTTGCATAATAATAAGTATAAATCTAACATGCACGATATGAAATTCGTTTATGTGCGGAGGGATAACTGGTGCGAAAAACAATAAATAAACCATGGGAGCAATGGTATGTTGAAAGAATGAAATCTATGGAGCTGCCGGAAATATCGGTCTATTCACTGCTTGATATAACAGTAAGGAAGTTTCCACACCATACAGCGATCATTTATGAAGACCATTCAATGGATTATAAGAATCTAAAAATGCAGGTAGACAAACTTGCGGGGAAATGGAGAGAAATGGGCTTTGTCAAAGGGAAACGCATTGGTCTGATGATGGCCAACCACCCTAATTTCATAATCAGTTATTACGCCGCACAGGCACTGGGTCTGATAGTTGTACAGATTAATCCCCTGTATAAACCGCGGGAACTTTTGCAAATTTTAATAGACTCGGATACCAAGAATATTGTATTTGACCAAACGGCCGCAAATACAATCGAAGAAACGAAAGGGATATATGAATTTGATGTTTGCATCGATACGGAAAATGATCAAAATGGCTCCTGTTCCCTTCGAACGATGATTCAAACCGGAGATGCCATTAAGAAGCCCGAAATGATAAGCCCGTATGAAGATACAGCAGTCATCCAATATACTGGCGGCACGACTGGGAAGATGAAGGGTGTTATGCTTACCCACCATAATTTAACCTCCAATGTCGTGCAGAGTTTTGAAATGTATGGGAATTCCCTGAAACCTGGTGAAGAAATCGTTTTGGCAGCTACGCCTCTTTACCATGTTTATGCCATGACAAGTGCGATGAATCTAGGGATCTATATTGGGGCTGCCATCCTCTTATTTCCTAAATTCGAACTTCAAGATGTACTTGCAAAAATAAAAAAGTACCGTCCGACTTTCTTTCCAGGAGTTCCAAAGATGTATAATGCTTTTGTCAATCATCCTGGAATTGAAAACTGTGGACTGAATTGTTTAAAAAGTTGTTCTTGTGGATCCGCACCACTGCCGGTTGAAGTAATCAAGCGATTTGAGGAGCTGACCGGTGCCAAAATCGGAGAGGGTTTCGGTTTGTCGGAAGCTTCTCCTTCCACTCATCGCAATCCGCCATTCGGAAAAAGGAAAATAGGAAGCATTGGCATCCCTTTTCCAGGCACGGACTGTATGATCATTGACGATGAAAACAATGAAGTGCCTAACACATGCGTCGGGGAGTTGCTTATAAAAGGCCCGCAAATCATGAAGGGTTATTGGAATAACGAAGCCGAAACAAAAAAGGCCTTACAGAATGACTGGCTATATACTGGCGATCTTGCGGTGATGGATGATGAAGGATATTTCTATATAGTCGGCAGGAAAAAAGAAATGATCATCGTCGGCGGATTCAATATTTATCCGCAGGAGGTAGAAGGTGTTCTATATGAACATCCGGCAATAAAAGAGGCAGCTGTGGTGGGCATCCCCCATAAAGAAAAAGGAGAAATTGTGAAAGCATTCATCGTACCTAAAGAAAGCGCTTCCGTGGACCTTGAAGAAATAGAAGGATATTGTTATTCCCAATTGACTCCTTATAAAGTACCAAAAGTATTTGAATTGAGAAAAGAACTTCCGCGGAATACAGTGGGTAAACTATTAAAAAGATTGTTAGTTAAAGAAGAATTGGAAAAGGATTGAAAGAGGGGGATGTGGTTTCATTTATGAAGCTTAAGTTGGCTGGTAGATCAGTATTGTGAACAAAAATGAAGCAGAGGAGGGAATTAAATGCGTTGGGTTGTTCTCATTCTATTATTCTTTGGAGCCGTCATCAATTTTGCAGATAAATCGATCGTGGGTCTCGCAGCTGTTCCCATCATGAAGGAATTCAATCTTACCTATGCGGAGTGGGGCCTTGTTGGGAGCAGTTATTATTGGCTCTACCCAGTAACAGGGATTTTTGGGGCAGCATGGGCTGATCGGCTAGGGGCTAAAAAAGTGCTTGGGTTCATCATGCTGACATGGACTGTTTTGCAATTCGGCGTTTTAGCCATTACCGCTCTTCCATTATTGATTCTATACAGGATTTTACTGGGCGCATTCGAAGGGCCTTATAGCCCAA
>NZ_JBHVQU010000073.1:0-20418 GCF_042886655.1 Peribacillus sp. NPDC058002
GTATATATACAGACCGTGTGCAGGCGTGGTTGCAAGACTTACTTACGGATAAAAACTCGGTCCTGCACGAGTTTTTCGATAAAAAGAAGCTAACCGATATAGTAGATTCCAAGGGTGCCGCTTTTAAAGTGCCGTGGTTCGGGCAATTGATGTCAGGTCCACAGTTGCTCGCTCACTTGGCACAAACCCATGTATGGTTCAAAGAATATGATATCCAAATAATCGATTGAAAAAAACGGGGCGGATGATTTTTCATTTGCCCCGTTTTCATTGCCTCAATAATTGAATGAGAGAATTTTATATTGATAACCACCCAATTCAAATTTACCTTCCTGGGTGGTTTCTTTTGTTCTTAAATCGGTTAATGTACGTCCTTTCAAATCAAAAGGAAGGGTAAAGGATTGCTGGACATCCGTCGGATTAATGAGGATCACGACAGAACGTTCTCCATTATACTTTTGGTAGGCCACGATATTTTCGTTACCGGCTGTATCAAGGAATTTGAACTTTCCATCATTGGCAAGTAATCTTTCTTCTTTTCGCAAGAGAATCAATGTCTTAATTTCTTTGAAAAGCTCAGTATTTTGTTTTTCTTCTTCCCAGACCATGCATTTTCGGCACCCTGGATCCATGCCTCCGGTTAAGCCGATTTCATCTCCATAGTATATACAAGGGCTGCCATTGAATGTCAAAAGAATTGCGTGGATGAGCTTGGCACGAGCTAGATCTTCCCCGCAATCCGTGAAAATCCGCGGTGTATCATGGCTTCCAAGAAGATTGAATGTCACGTCAAAAACATTGGTAGGATAACTGTGATAGATGGCTGTCATTTCTTCCGTGAACTCGCGTGCATTGATGGTTTGTGAAGCGACCAAGCGAAAAACTTGGTTGGTAAAGGGGTAATTCATGACAGCATCGAACTGATCGCCGCGAAGCCATGGCATCGAGTCATGCCAAATTTCCCCAAGAATATAAAGGTCAGGCTTTATATTTTTCACCGTTGTTCGAAATTCACGCCAGAATGGCTGATCGACTTCATTTGCCACATCGAGCCTCCAGGCGTCTATATCGAACTCCTTAATCCAATAAGCCGAGACCTCGAGCAGATATTCTTTCACCTCCGGATTCGCAGTATTCAATTTTGGCATCGATTCAAAAAAACCGAATGTTTCATAATTGGGCCTTTCCCCTCCCTTAAGTGGAAAGCTGTGCGGGTGGAACCAATCCTTATATTTTGATTTCTCCCCTTTTTCGAGTAAATCCTGAAAAGGGGGGAAGTAGTAGCCGCTATGGTTAAAAACGGCATCAAGCATGACCCGGATATTCCGTTTGTGGCATTCGGTTATTAGTGTTTTCAATGTTTCCTTCGTTCCAAATTGCGGATCGATACTCCGGTAATCAATTGTATCGTATTTATGATTGGAGTAGGCATGGAAGATTGGCGTGAAATAAATTCCGTTGATGCCGAGATTCTCAAGGTAATCCAAATGTTCAATGATTCCTTCGAAGTCCCCGCCAAAAAAATTATCCACGGCCGGTTCTTCACTTCCCCAGGGTATCACACCTTCCGGATCATTGTCGGGGTTTCCGTTCGCGAATCGTTCAGGGAAAATTTGATACCAAATTGTATCTTTGACCCATTCCGGTGCCCCGAAAACTTCATTTTGATGTAGATAGGGAATCGCGAAATAGCTTCCGGGATCTCCAGGGGGTTCTTTAAAGATGCCTTTTTCCGTGTAAATGGCACTTTCATCTTCCGAGGATACTTTGAACCCATATCGAATTCTTCGGTAGGGAGGCTTCACATAGATATGCCAATAATCATAACGGTTATCGCTGCCTGATAAACTCATGGGAAGTTCTTGGTACTGCCACTGACCATCACTATCTGAAATGTATGGATCCCCAAAGATCAATCCAGCTGAGGAGATATCTTGTTTCTTCGTACGTAGGCGGATATGTAGGGTTTCAGTGTTGATGGTATAGCCGTAATTGTCATTAGGTCTATGGTGTATGGATGAAAATTCCATTACAAAACCACTCCAATTCTATATGTATTTGGGGATGTGAAAAAGGAAACCTTCCGGCTGTTTATGAGGGGGGGCACCATGAAGTTGCACTGAGCCAGGCTAAGTGTTTTTCAATATGGTTATATACCCGATTTCAATTGAAAGAAGCACTTATTAACTAAAAAATAACAAAAAGTGTTCATCACTACAAGGAAATAAATACAACGAGGAAAATGTTGTAAAAACCAAAGGCGTTCATATAATGATAACAATAGCTTTGGCATCGCTTTCATTAAGTGGCTTTCTTTGAATGAATGAACTGAAAAACAGTATTATTTGGTGCTTTTGGACATGATAGAATAAACATTTTAAAAAGGAGAATGAAAGTGAAGAAGCTGATTTTTCATTTGTTCATGTCCATGTTTTTGATCGTTAGTGTAAGTGCTTGTGGTGCCAGTTCAGATTTGGAAAATGAAGTAGTAAAAGAAAATAAGAAAAAAGAAGACGAAGCAGCCAGCAATGAAGCGAAGCCGGAAAAATTGATCATTTGGGAGGAAAAAGGTAAAGCAGCGGCCCTAATGCCGGTTATTGAAGCTTTTGAAAAAGAATATGGAATCAAAGTTGAGCATGAAGAGCTTGAAATAGCTACCGAGATGTATGAGCGGCTTCGAAGTGATGGGCCAATCGGAAACGGAAAGGCCCCGGATGTCGTGACTTTTTCTCATGAAAAAGTCGGGCAAATCGTGAAGGAAGGCTTAATTCAGGAAATGAAGGTGAAAGATGAGGTATTGAATGCCTTCATTGAACCTTCAATTAGTGGGGAGATGTACCAAGATAAGGTATTTGGATTGCCTAAATCGGTAAACACATCCGTATTCATTTATAACAAAAAATTGATGGCTAAGGCTCCTGAGACGATGAATGACCTTTATAAAATGGCGAAGGAATTAAGAAAGGATAACGTGCATGGTTTCTATGCCAAATGGAATGACTTCCATGATTCTTATGGAGTGATCGCTGGAATGGGAGGTTATATTTTTAAAGATAAGAATGGAAAACTGGACCCTTCCGACATTGGTTTGAATAATAAGGGTGCCATAAAAGGGGCTGCGTACATCCAAAAATGGTATAGGGCGGGTTTGATTCCTAAAGGCGACAAGGCAGCGAACGAGAAGTTGTTCGTACAAGGGAATTTGGCTTCTATCATGAGTGACGGTGACTCATTTACCGGGCGAAAGGATACAGGAATTGCCCCCATGCCCGAATTGTCAAATGGTCAGCCAATGAAAACGTTGATGGTAATCAAAGGCTGGCATGTAACAGCATTCACAAAACATCCTTATTGGTCTACTAAGTTAGTTGAATATTTGACAAATGATGATAATGCAATGCAGCGTTATGATTTAACAGGGGAAATCCCTCCTAATAAATCAATCAAACACAATGCTGCCATCAATGAAAACGAAAGGGCACAAGCCATAAGCATACAATTACAATACGCTGAACCAGTGCCGAATATACCGGAAATGAATAGGGTATGGGGACCGATGAATGCAGCCATGGATGAAATAAGCACTCAAAAAGCAAAACCGAAAAGGGTCTTGGATAAAGCGGTTAAGACGATAAAAAAAGAACGTTGATCGTGTTCTGACTTTTCCGCTTATGTAACTATGACCAGTATCTCCAATTTGTCCCTTTAGTGTAAAGTTTTTTATAAATTGGATTTGACGTTAAGGGGTCAAAAGGCTAATCTTAAAGGCGTAAAGAGATAGCTAGGAGGAGAGCGGATATGGGAAAAAGAGTGTTATCACTCGCTTTAATTCCGTTGCTTCTTTTTTACGCCATTCCAGTAGGAGCAGCTGAAAAAGAACAACGAACTTGGAAGGATGAAATCGTATATTCATTATTGATCGACAGATTTTTCGATGGGAATACTCAAAATAACGGAGACGCGAACGTGAATGACCCTTCCACGTTTAATGGTGGGGATTTCGAGGGTGTCACGAAGAAACTGAATTATTTAAAAGATATGGGTTATACCGCTATCATCCTTTCACCGATTTTCGCTAATGATAAAAATGGCTATCATGGCGATTGGGTGGCAGATTTCTATAAGACGGATAAACATTATGGGACATTGAAAGAGTTTAAAAAACTCGTGAATGAGGCACATAAACGCAATATGAAGGTGATCATTGATTTTCAAGCAAATAATGTGGGTCCTGACTCCACGTGGCTGACCGATCCAAAAAAACAAGATTGGTTCCATGAAGAAAAAAAGATTTCCCAGGACAGTAGCCAAAAGGATTTGGAAACGGGCTGGGTCGATGATCTTCCAGATTTGAATCAAGATAATGAGGAAACAAGGAAATACTTACTTGATGCTGCCAAATGGTGGATAACGGAAACCGATATTGATGGTTACCGTATAAATAAAGTCCAATACGTAGCAAAAGATTTTTGGAAGGAATTTGTGGAAGCAGTCAAATCTGAAAAATCAAATTTCTATACAATCGGCGATGTACAAGGTGATGCAAATTTGATATCAAGCTACAAGAAGACGGGTATCGATGCTTTTATGGCTTATCCACAAAATGCTGAGCTACGGGAAGCATTTGCTGCACCCGATAAAGAATTGAAACCTGTTTTAAATGCGTTTGAGAAAAGCGAAGAAGAATTAGGGGGCAATGCCCAGCAGGCATTATTCATAGATACCCAGGGAATGCCCCGTTTTACAAAGGATGCAGCAGACCATAACGAAAATCCAGGTTCCAGATGGAAAATGGCGCTGTCGTATCTATATACGGTGTCAGGGGTACCAATCGTATTTTATGGATCGGAAATTGCCTTAAATGGGGATATTGCCCCGGACAATCACAAGTTGATGAATTTTAAGACCGAACAGGAATTGGTGGAATATATAACAAAGCTTTCTGAGCTCAGAGACATGTACCCAGCGTTGGTTAAGGGGGATATGGAGCTTTTATATGAAAAAGGTGGAACTTCGGTATTCAAGCGTGTATATGGTGATGAAACGATTGTCGTCGCCATGAACAATACGACTGAAACTCAAATGATAAACCTTACTGATAAGGAACTTGAAAGAAATAAAGAGTTGAGAGGTATGCTGAATGGGGATCTGGTCCGCAGTAAGGACAACAGTTACTCTATCGTAATCGACAGGGAGACGACCGAAGTCTACACACTGTCACCTAAATCGATTATTAATATTCCTTACCTGTTTGTCATAGGATTGGTTCTTCTTATTTTTGGTATATTCATTGCATTGGTTATTAAGCGTTCAAAACGGAAACAACCAAAATAATCATATACCTCTCGATTGTCGGTAGCCGCCAAACATTGTCCCTAAGGCTTTGTGGAAAACAGGATCGGGAGGTTACAGCATGAATAAGACCTGGTGGAAAGAAGCGGTCTGCTATCAAATATACCCGCGCAGTTTCATGGATAGTAATGGTGACGGAGTCGGTGATATAAAAGGGCTGATTTCAAAGCTTGACTATTTGCAGGAATTAGGGATTGATGTTATTTGGATTTGTCCGTTTTATAAATCGCCCAATGCGGATAATGGCTATGATATTAGTGATTATCAAGCAGTTTCCGATGAATTCGGTTCAATCGAAGATATTGATCTGTTATTGAAAGATGTTCATGGACGTGGGATGAAGGTGATACTCGATCTTGTTTTGAATCATACAAGTGATGAGCACCCCTGGTTCGTAGAGTCACGTTCGTCCCGCGATAATCCGAAACGGGATTGGTATATATGGAGGGATGGGCAGGACGGTCGTGAGCCAAATAATTGGGAAAGTATCTTTTCCGGAAGTGCCTGGAAATTCGATGAAAGGACCAATCAATACTATTTACATTTATTTGCGGAAAAGCAGCCAGACTTAAACTGGAAAAATACTGATGTACGAAAGGCATTATTTGAAATGGTCAATTGGTGGCTAGATAAGGGAATCGATGGCTTCCGGATTGATGCGATCACGCATATTCATAAGCGTGATGGCCTTCCGGATATGCACAATCCTTATTGGCATCAGTACGTACCAGCGTTTGAAATGCACACCAATCAGGACGGGATTTTGGATTACCTTCAGGAGTTGAAAGAAGAGACTTTTTCTAAGTATGATATCATGACGGTCGGTGAGGCCAATGGCGTCAGGATTGAGCAGGCGGAAGAATGGGTCGGGGAAACGAATGGGAAGTTCAATATGATCTTTCAATTTGAACATCTTGGGCTTTGGAATAGGGGTCAGAATCACGACGTTGATGTTCAGGGGTTAAAGCGCACACTGACCAAATGGCAAAAGGGGCTGAAAAACAAAGGATGGAATGCTTTGTTTTTTGAAAATCATGACCAGCCAAGAAGTGTATCAACCTGGGGAAATGATCATCAATACTGGTTGGAAAGCGCAAAAATGATTGGGGCTCTATACTTTTTCATGCAAGGAACACCTTTTATTTATCAAGGCCAGGAAATTGGCATGACGAATGTCCAATTTGATTCGATTGATGATTATGATGATGTAGGAATGAAAAACTTTTACCGGATAGAGACCTCCAAAGGTCGTCCGCATGATGAAATCATGAACATCATCTGGCATAGCGGCCGTGATAATTCACGAACACCGATGCAATGGAATGATATCGAAAATGGGGGTTTCACGAAAGGAACACCTTGGATGAGGGTTAATTCCAATTATCGAGCCATTAATGTAGAACAGCAGAAAAATGACCCCTCATCCATTTATCATTTTTATAAAAAAATGATTGATCTTCGAAAAAAACATCAGGTCCTTGTTTATGGCGAATATGAATTATTATGGGAAGACCATCCTGAACTTTATATTTATACAAGAAACATGAATGATAATTCAGTCATGGTAGTATGTAATTTTAGTATGAATCACCACCAAGTCGACCTCTCTTACTGGGGGGAAATGGAACTTTTGCTAGCTAATTATGAGGATTGTCCTCAGGTGCCCCTTATTGATTTACGTCCATATGAAACGAGGGTTTATCGCTATTAATTTGTAAATCACTTCTATGGTCTTGATTGGAAATCAGTTTAAAACCTATGTAGTTAGTCGTCTGACTTCTTGGTCTTCAATAGACATGCCATTTTTTTAGAAGCTGATCATACATCAGCTTCTTTTTGAATTTTAAAACAGAAACGAAAAAAACGGAAAAGTAAGTATTTTCTGAAAAATTAAACAAACATTTAAAAAAGTATGGATATAACTATCGAACTGAGTGTATTATGAATACATACAAAATGTATAAATATAAAACGAATATTAGAGAAGTGTTTATTGGTATTCACCTTGTATTAAATGAAGTCAATAAAGGCTAAGAGGGGAGAGGGGAAATGCATGGCCATAACAATAAAAGATGTGGCACAGTTAGCGAATGTTGCTCCTTCAACAGTTTCTCGAGTGATTGCAAACAATCCTCGGATAAGTGAAAAAACAAAGGTACGGGTACGTAAGGCGATGAGTAAATTAGGATACCATCCAAACTTCATTGCACGTAGTCTTGCCAATCAATCGACCAGGATCATTGGCTTGGTATTGCCAAGTTCGTCAAATGATTATTATCAAAATCCGTTTTTTCCGACGATCCTTCAGGGTCTAAGTGAAGGAGCTCAGGAAAATCATTATTCCCTGTTGCTAAGCACGGGAAAAACAGAAGATGAAATCTACGATGGAGTAGTGAATATGGTGCAGGGGGGGATGGTTGATGGAATTATCCTGATGTATTCAAGGATGAACGATCACATTCTGACCTATTTGAGAGCAAGGGCTTTTCCATTTGTGATCATTGGGAAACCCTATGATTTTCTCGAGGAGATAACGTATGTTGATAATGATAATGTCTTGGCTGCCGAACAGGCAACGGATTACCTCATACAGCTAGGGCATGAAAGGATTGGATTCATCGGAGGTGATGTAACCCTTGTGATGACCCTTGATCGTTTGTCAGGATATGAACGGGCATTGAAGAGGGCTGGAATCGATCGAAGGGGGGAATATACCCTGCATGAAGATTTTTTGCATGAAGGGGGACAAGCAGCTGCAAAAATGTTACTATCCATCGATGAACCACCAACCGCTTTGGTGGTCAGTGATGATCTTATGGCACTTGGCATCGTGCATTCACTTCGCGAGATGGGCGTGCGCACTCCTGAAGAAATTTCAATCGTCAGCTTCAATAACGTTCTTTTCTCTGAACTGTCATTACCAGCCCTGACTTCCGTGGATATCAATATTTTTGATTTGGGATATCAGGCCGCTAAGGGCATCATTCAAATGCTGCAGACTGGAGATGCTCCCGCTGGGACCATCATTCCACATCATTTCGTGGAAAGGCATTCCTGCAGATCGATCAAGCAAGGTGCAATGGCGATGACTTATTAAACGAAAAGGGCATTGCATAAAAGCAATGCCTTTTTTTCCTAGAAATGTACACTGAAACTTTTGAATGCATGTACACCCGTTCCGTGTCTAACCAAATTATTCTCTTTAAGGTATTGAATGGCTTCAAGGACTTCCTCAAAGATCCCAGGTTCGAGGCCGAGTTGGTTGTGTCCGCCATATATTTTGGATACTGCCTTGATTTTTGCGATTTTTTCTAATGAATTCACAAGGTCTTCAGGGCTTGTAGAGGGATAAAACGCATAAACTGGAGTATCTGAATAAAGCAGGTCGCCAGTAAATAAATAACTTGTTTCATTATCCAAAATTGAGATGTGGCCAGGTGAATGCCCAGGTGTGTGATAAATGCCTAAACTGCGGTTCCCAAGAACAATCGTGTCCCCATCCGATAAGAGCCTATCAGGGGACCCCTGGTATGGCTTGTATGTAGAATGATCGAATGATTCGGGTATGGGGACAGTGATATCCCGGGCCATGTTCTTTCTTATTTGTTCCAAGGACAAACCTTCAATGCCGTTGATCAGCCAGTTGGCATCATCACCATGAACATAAATTGTATCATAATCCCCATGACTGCCAATATGATCTGCATGAACGTGTGTCGTCAGGACGATAATCGGAAGGTCGGTAAGCTGGTCTGTAATCCGCTTAATGGAACATATGCCTAATCCTGTGTCGATTAACGCAGCTCGGGTCTCCCCAAGTAATAAAAAGGAATGAACCTTCTCCCAATGACCATATTCACTGATTGCAAACGTTTCTGAGTCCAATTCCTGAACGGTGAACCATGGATCTACAATATTTTTCAAAAATGAATCCACTCCTTCCCATTCATATATTCCGCATTAACCGGAAATATCCTGCTTGAAAGATAAAAGCAGTGGATTTGTGATATCCACTGCTTTTGAAAGGGTAAAACTTATCCGTTTACCACGCTCCCGCCGTTTACGTGGATGACTTGTCCGCTGACATAGGATGAATCTTCACTTGCCAAATATACATAAGCTGGCGCTAATTCCTCTGGCTGCCCTGCACGGCCCATTGGAGTATCCTGGCCGAATTTGGCAACATCCTCTTCCCCGAATGAGGCAGGAATCAGCGGCGTCCAGATCGGTCCTGGCGCAACACCGTTCACTCTGATGCCATCTTTTGAAATGGAGTTCGACAGGGCCCTTGTAAATGCCAATATTGCACCCTTTGTTGAAGAGTAATCGATTAGTTTTGGGTTGCCTTGATAGGCTGTGATAGAGGTTGTATTTATGATGCTGCTTCCTTTTTTTAGATGCTTCAATGCAGCTTTAGTTAAGTGGAACATCGAGAATATATTCGTGCGGAACGTTTTTTCCAATTGTTCAGCTGAAATGTCAAGGATACTTGTTTGCACATGCTGTTCACCGGCGTTATTGACTAAAATGTCCAAACCGCCAAATTCATCAACCGTTTTTTTGACGACATCCTGGCAGAAGGCTTCATCACCGATATCTCCGGAAATGAGTAAACATTTCTGACCTTCTTTTTCAATCAATTCCTTTGTCGCTTTGGCATCCTCGTGTTCATCCAAGTATGCAACTGTCACATTCGCTCCTTCCTTGGCGTAATAAATGGCAACCGATTTACCGATTCCGCTGTCTCCTCCTGTTATGATTGCCGTTTTACCTTTTAGTTTGCCGCTTCCTTTATAGGCAGCTTTAACAGAATCAGGGTTCGGTTCCATTTTTGTTTCCAATCCAGGTTGATGCTGTTGATGTTGAGGTGGAAATCCTTGTTTGTTCTGATTTTGGTTTTGGTTTTGGTTAGTCATGATTAAAACGCCTCCTGTTTAATTATCTATGTTTTTTCTATTCCTTCTTTAGAAAAAAGAAAACATGGGAAAAATAACCAAATGATTATGGGTAATTATTTATATAACTAAGGGAACATGACTAGTCTTTCCATGTTACATGAAGGAGATTCATTTGAAGAATAAGGGGGAAGACGGCTATTGAGGCAATGCAAATAAAAAAAGACCCACCCAAAGGTGAGGCCTTCATACTTAGCGGTAATTTAAGAATTGTACATCAATGGAAAGATCAGCGCCCCGGATTGCGGAAATGATTCCTTGCAAATCGTCCCGGTTCTTACCTGTAACACGGATTTGATCATCTTGGATTTGGCTTTTCACTTTAAGACCGCTGTTTTTAATGATGGTATTGATTTTTTTTGCTTGTTCCTTATCGATGCCTTGAATCAGCTTAGCACGTTGGCGTACGGTTCCGCCAGAAGCTCCTTCTAATTTGCCATAGTCCAGGTTCTTGACTGGTACGTCACGTTTAATGAGTTTACTAATGAGAACATCCTTCAGCTGTTCAAGCTTATATTCATCATCGGACACTAAAACAAGATCTTCTTTTTCAATGGTGATGCTGCTTATACTCCCTTTAAAATCATAGCGTGTTTGTATTTCCTTCATAGCCATGGTAACTGCATTCGTTACTTCTGAAAAGTCTACTTTCGAAACAATATCAAATGAATTTTCCTTTGCCATCACTTACCTCCAGCAGGTTTTATTTCCTTTATTATAGAGAAAGTGTGATAGGAAGACAACTATCTAAACCATATTAAAAAAGCGAGGGGACAAGCCCCTCGCGTCATTTATGGTCTGTTTTCTTCGAATAGGAGTGCTTACCCGCAACAAGATTTTCCTGATAGGCGACATTTTTTTCAGCATTTCTCGCCTGGTTATCTTTTGGCCTTTTGTTGTCATCGGTTGTTTTTGACATAGAGAAAACTCCCTTCCATTATCTGATCAATATATATTGTTCACAATAATGAAAGGGAGTATGTATGTTTATGATTTCTCAGGGGTATCGTTTAAGAAGAAGAGAGCAATTGTACCAGGACCGGCATGTGCACCGATGACGGAGCCGATTGTATGGATCATGAAATTGGTTGTCCCGAATTCATTTTGAATGGCTTCCTTCCATTCCATGGCCGTCGCTTCATCATCACCATGACTGATGGCAATCGTTTGGTTTTTTAAATTTTTTCCTCTTTCGTGCATTAATTCGATTACACGTTTAATCAATTTCTTCTTGCCGCGTAACTTTTCCAGCGGAACAAGCTTCCCATCTTCTACATGCAATAACGGTTTAATGTTTAATAAACCGCCAACAAGGGCAGATGTTTTGGAGATGCGGCCGCCACGGGCCAAATAATCAAGGTTATCTACAGTGAATAGATGCTCCATATGCCGGGTTTGGAATTCTATGTCAGCTAGGATTTCTTCTTTAGTGGCACCGTTTGCTGCTAGATCTGCTGCTTTCTTCACAATTAATCCGACGCCCATCGAAGCGCATTTCGTATTGACGATTTCAATGTCAAGGTCAGGGTACTCTTCCTTCACCTGATTAAGAATCATCACTGCCGTTTGATATGTTCCTGATAATTCAGAGGAAAAGGCTATATATATCCCTTGTTTTTTCTCTTTGGCAAACTGTGTGAAAAGTTCTATTAAGCATTCCGGGGAAGCTTGCGATGTTTTCGGGGATTTTCCCTCAATCATCGCCTGATAGACTTCGTGAGAATTAATGGTAAGTAAATCTTCATAATTTTTCCCGTCAAGATGGACTTGTAAAGGAATTAATGAAACATTGTTTTCCTTATAGAAAGACAACGGCAAATCACATGCACTATCTGCAAGAATTGTGATAGCCATAATACACCTGCTTTCCTTTTTACAATTTTTAGAAAATGAGTGGACACTCTACAATTTAGTGTAGCACGTAACGGTAAAAATTCAATCTCTACGTAAATAGAATAAATAATTAAGGGTAAAAAGATAATAGAATAAGGGTGAAATGGAGGTTTTTAGGATGTACAGTGGTGAAATGAAGAAAATTATCATAGTTGTGGTCGGAGCGTTACTGAATGCAATCGCAATGAACTTTTTTCTAATACCGGCAAACGTATATGCAAGCGGCTTTACAGGAGTGGCCCAGCTTCTATCGAGGATGATTGGTTCCTTTGCTCCTTTTAATGTATCGACAGGTATTCTATTGTTTTTATTGAACATTCCAGTAACGATCATTGCTTGGCGAAAGGTTGGAAAGTCTTTCACTTTTTATAGTTTCCTCAGCGTTGTCTTGATGTCCTTCTTTATGGAAATCATTCCGATTACACGCTGGTCACCTGACATATTATTAAATGCGGTATTTGGCGGCGTCATAGCTGCAGTAGGTGTGGGGATCACCTTGAAATACGGTGCATCGACTGGCGGAATGGATATTATCGCCATGCTCCTGTCACGGAAGAAAGACAAACCCGTGGGTACTTATTTATTTCTGCTGAATGGCGTGATCATTGTAACGGCAGGTGCTGTTTATGGACCGGAAAAAGCTTTGTACACACTTGTTACCCTTTACACATCGACCAGGGTCGTTGACGCGATTCATACACGACATGAAAAGCTTACTGCCATGATCATTACAAAGAAAAGCGAAGAACTTAAACAGGCAATCCATGCTAAGTTAGTTCGCGGGATCACAAGAGTTCCTGCAAAAGGGGCGTTCACCAACGAAACCAAGGAAATGTTATTGATTGTCATTACAAGGTATGAATTGTATGACCTTGAAAAGATCATTAAGGAAGTGGATCCACACGCTTTCACAAACATCATAGAAACTTCAGGCATTGTTGGAACTTTCCGAAGGGAATGATATGAACAAAAAATTAAGGCCATTACACTTCTATTACAAAAGGGAATATTTAGGCGCTTTAAGTTTAATGCCTGTATCAAACGGCTAAATCTTATATTGTAGCGCCAATTTAAAATCTTATGAAGGAGTGATAAAAATGGCTAACGACGAAAAAATGAGCAGACAGGAAGCAGGTCGTAAAGGCGGGGAAGCCACTTCTAAAAATCACGACAAGGATTTTTACCGGGAAATTGGGCAAAAGGGTGGAGAAGCCACGTCGGATAATCATGAGAAGGAATTCTATCAAGAAATTGGACAAAAGGGAGGAGAAGCCACCGCTGATTCCCATGGTAAAGACTTTTATAAAGAAATTGGTGAAAAAGGCGGTAAAGCACGAAATAACAAAGCGAAAGCCTCCAGGAACCCTGGAGGCTTTCGCGTTATTTAGAGTGGTTTTCCAGCTCTTCCTGAAGTTCTCGCAGTTGTGCTTTTTCGGCCTCGCTCGTATTGGCAAAGGCTGATGAAAGAGCGTTTTTAGCGATTTCCTCTGTCTTGCGATGGTCATCGTCATGCTCAGAGTGGAGAGCACTTTTAGCGATTTCCTCTGTCTTATGCCGGTCACCGTCATGCTCAGAGTGGAGAGCTTCTTCAACAAATTCCCTTGCCTTCTGGAATAAATTGTTTCCCATTAGAAGCCACCATAGCTTTGTTCTGACATAATTCTTAACCTGTCTTTTTCAGCCTCTTCAAACGTAGTGTGATAAGGGATTTTTTCGGCATGCCTGGCAACACTTTCTTTGCCTTGCTGTACAAATCGTTTAGATTTACTGCTTTTACCCATTCTTATCTCCTCCGATTCTGAGCGTTGTCGACAACGGAATGGAAGCTGTTGTCCATATTAGTTTGGCTTGAAAGAGAGATATTATGAAGGTAAAAAATGACGTATTAGGAATTAGGATTTTATGTTGAATTTTTCTTCGAGGAAGACCGCTATACCATCTTCTTCATTCGTCAATGTAGTCGTATTCGCTACCGTTTTTACAGGTGAAATCGCATTTCCCATGGCCACCCCGGTTCCCGCATAATCAAGCATTTCCAAATCATTATCTTCATCACCGAAAGCGATTATCCTGTTTTGAGGAATTTCCAGATAGTTGGATACACGTTTTAAACCTACGGCTTTACTTAACCCGCTTTTTATTATTTCGATGATATGAAAAGGCTCTGCCCAGCGGCGGTGATCGACCAATTCTGCATGGACATCGGATAAATGCTGGCGAATTTGCCCAACGAATTCACTATCTGTGTGAATGAGCATCGAAGTTGGGGAATCCTGAAGGTAATTGCGCAAGTCACCTGTCTTCATGGTCGGATTTCCTACATTGAACATGTTCATCAACTTTTCATCATGATAATGAACATAAACATCATCCCGGACTTCTGCGATGATGTTGTGATATTTAAACTGATCACACGCTTCAACAATATCTTTGGCAACACTTATATCCAATGGAGAGTGATATACCCCCCAGCTTGTATGTAATGGGTGATGGACGAAAGCGCCATTGAAATTAACGATGGGTGTAGTCAACCCCAATTCCCGGTAATAAAGTTCACTTGAGCGAAAAGGACGCCCGGTAGCGATCATAACTTCGTGTCCGTCTTCTTTTAGTTTTAAGAGTGTTTTTTTAGTCCTTGAAGAAATGGTTTTGTTATCTGTAAGTAAAGTACCATCAAGATCCAATACGATTAAATGTTTCTCAGCCATGTACACACCTTCTGTTCTTTTTGATTTCATTATATGCAAATATTGTTAAGCCTATTTTAAAGTAAATGTAAATCTTTTTCATTCTTTATGCATTCCTGTATGATATTACTATATCCAAGATCATGATGATTAAAGCGAAGCTCAGGTTTAAGGAGTGGAATGATGAATGCCAATGCCATTTTGATAATTATTGAAAAGACCGGAACAAATTATTCGGAGGGGTTAACTTGATAATAATTGAAAAAGAACTAATTGGACATATTCCTGTATTGCACATAGGTGAAGGAACCACTTTCAATCAGGAATTGCCGGTTATTATTTTTATACATGGTTTCCAAAGTGCAAAAGAACACAATCTTCACTATGCTTATTTATTGGCAGAAAAGGGTTTTCGTGTGCTACTTCCCGATGTGATCCATCATGGGGAAAGGGGAGCTGGTTTGAGTGATTCCCAAATGATGCCCCGTTTTTGGGGAATGGTATTACAGACAATCCAGGATTTATCTTTGTTGAAGGATGATTTATTATCCCGAAAATTAATTGATCCTGACAGAATTGGCGTAGCTGGTACCTCTATGGGGGGAATTGTGACTAATGGGGCCCTGGCTGCCTATGAGTGGATATCCGCCGGAGTCAGTTTAATGGGAAACCCATCATATGTCGCGTATGCAGAGCTCCAAATTACGGAGATTAAGAAAAGGAAAGTTAACTTCCCAGCTACTGATGAGGAAGTTTCCAATGTGATTGAACAGCTCAAGCCATTTGATTTGAGTCTGAATCAGGATAAGCTTTCAAACCGTCCGCTTCTTTTTTGGCATGGTGCCAAAGATCCGGTTGTGCCTTATCAACATGCATATCGTTTTTATGAAGCTGTCAAAGCAGGGTATAATGAGGCAGATGAAAAAATTGATTTCATCCTTGATTCTAAGGCTGGACATAAAGTGAGTAGGGAAGGCGTTATTATGACTGCAGACTGGTTTGCAAAACATTTACTGTCAACTGTGCAAAATGCTTAAGTACTCACTCAAAATCTGTTATGATTCTAATATGGACATAAAAAATAGTCTAAAATGGACATAATGATGAAACCGACTATAAAACGAAAAGATTTTCCATAAAAGGAGTGATCGAAGTGGATCAAGATACAAAAGACATTATATTTGGAGCTTTGGAGCAGGTCATTGACCCTGAGCTTGGCATAGATATCGTTAATTTAGGCTTGGTATATGATGTGGATATGGATGAGGAAGGTCTGACTACCGTGACGATGACATTGACTGCCATGGGCTGTCCGCTAGCTGGCACAATCGTCGATCAGGTCAAATTGGTTCTGGAAGATATCCCAGAGGTAAAGGAAACGGATGTGAAGATTGTCTGGAGTCCGCCATGGACGAAAGACAAAATGTCCAGGTATGCTAAAATTGCATTAGGCATCAAATAATAACTCTATATAGAAATGAAAAGCCAGTCAAAAAACAGTGAACCCATTCAATTGAGTCACTTTTTATGGTCTGGTTTTTTCTAATACTTTCGGCTAGGAGTGGTTAATTGAACAGTCAAATTAAGGATTCATTGGACAGGCCACTAAGGGATTTAAGGATTTCAGTCATAGATCGCTGTAACTTTCGCTGCCAGTATTGCATGCCTGCTGAAATTTTTCATGAGAATTTTCAGTTCCTGCCTAAAAGTGAGCTATTAGCTTATGAGGAAATTGTAAGGCTTTCTAAAATATTCGCAAGCTTAGGGGTAAAAAAACTAAGGTTGACAGGCGGGGAACCATTACTCCGGAGAGATCTCACCACTCTGATTTCAAATCTCGTGAAAATTGAAGGTATTGAAGATATTGGACTGACTACGAATGGTGTCTTCTTGAAAAAACATGCCGTGAATTTGAGGGAAGCTGGTTTGCAGAGGGTGAATATCAGCTTAGACAGCCTTGATGATGAACTTTTCAAGAAGATGAACGGCAGGAATATCGGCATAAAGCCTGTTATTGAAGGCATCGCAGCTGCCAAAGAAGCTGGGCTTGGCGTTAAAGTGAATATGGTAGTGAAAAAAGAAACCAATGAATCTCAAATCCTGCCGATGGCCCGATTTTGTAAAGAAGAGGGCATTCAATTACGCTATATAGAATTCATGGATGTCGGACATACAAATGGCTGGCAGTTGAAGAATGTCATTACGAAAAAAGAACTGCTTGAAATGCTCCAAACCGAATTTGATTTAGAACCGGTTGAAGAAGATTATTTTGGAGAGGTGGCAAAACGCTACCGTTATAAGGGCACTGCTGCAGAAGTGGGCTTCATAACCTCGGTATCCGAGTCTTTTTGTTCAAGTTGTACACGTGCACGTCTCTCTGCTAATGGAAGTTTATATACATGCCTGTTTAATGGAAAGGGACATGACTTGAAGTCATTGCTCCGTTCCGGCATGACAGATGAGGAATTGACCGGGTTCATCATTTCGCTTTGGAATCTTAGAGACGACCGCTATTCGGATGAGCGGACAGCGGGAACGGCCAAGAAACAGGAAAAAATCGAAATGTCATTCATTGGCGGGTAATATACAAATACAATAAAAAAAGAAGGGATGGCAATTATGCCATCCCTTCTTTTTTTATATAGTTAATTAGGAACTTCTAATGCCAGTCAATGGACGAAATCTAATTTTATGCTTTTTTTATGCATATTTATATTTTTTTATAGGAATCCATGGAAATGAAAATAATTAAATGGTCCTAGGGAAAATTCAGCCCTGAAATAAACGCCGATCATTAGTACGGCATTATTTACTGCTTTTTATGTGGGATTTAATCGATGGTACAGATTTCTATTGGACAGTTTTCACAGTCGATTTCCTGTTTCAAAAAATCAAAGTCAAGAATCGTAATGCGTCCCTTTTTAATGGAGATGACATTGTTTTTCCTTAATTGAGATAGCATTCGATTGACTACCTCGCGGGATGTGCCGCAAAAATTGGCGAGTTCTTGGTTTGTAAAAGGAAGATTGATAACTTTTCCGTCCTCTGCTTCAGTGCCATAACTATTTGATAAACGGATAAGGGTGGAGTAAAAGGCACCTTTCTTGCCGTGCAGGAGCATATCGCGGAATTTAGCCTGGTTTTTACGGTTCTGAGCCGATAACCATGTCATCATCTCGACTGCGAGATGGCTATCTGAGGCGATTTTCTTTTCTAATGCTTCTTTGGAGATTACCGCAACAGATCCATCCTCCATCATCTTTGCATTCATCATATATTTAGGATTTGGAGAAAATAAGACTGTTTCCCCAACCAAATCATTCTCCGAACTAATGCGTATAGTTAATTCCCGACCGTCAGGAACAACCTTACTCACTTCTACTGTACCTTTTAAAATGTAATACAAATCACTTGCTGGGGTGCTCTCCTGAAAAAGGTAGCGCCCTTTTTCCATATGTTTAACTTGCTGTTTATTATCTAAAATGGAATGCATCCGATTAGATAACGATAATTCATTCATGCAAATGACCACCTTTCCAAATACCGTTAAAACTCACTTACTACCTTTGATTTAAACGGAAAAAACACTAACAGTCAACAACTTTGGATAATTCTAGGAGTTTAGGTGGATAAATTTTCATTTAAAATATTAGTTTAGAATTTTATAAAAATACATTTGATTTTATTTTTATTCAGTCTTATAATAATAGAATCAAAGAATGACAGGGACCTGAAATTATAGGAGATGGTTTTATGAACGTATCAATAGTAGGTGCAACGGGCTATGGGGGAATGGAACTAATAAGATTCTTGAATAATCATCCGCAATTAAAAATAAAATCATTGCATACGTCTTCCCAATTTGGCCGAAGTTTATCTGAAGAAAATGCACATTTAATGCATATGAAAGACAAATTAGAAGAAATTGTCCCGGAGGCGATTGCAAAAAAATCTGAAATTGTATTCCTTGCAACTCCTTCTGGTGTTTCCTCGCAAATGATTTCGGAATTTTCTGACCTCGACATTAAAGTAATCGACCTATCAGGTGACCTCAGGCTTCAAACTCCAGGTGAATATGAACATTGGTATAAAAAACCAGAGGCGCCTCGGCACATTATTGAAGAAGCCGTATACGGATTGTCTGAATGGAATGCCGAAGCAATAAAAAAAGCAGCGATTATTGCAAATCCAGGGTGCTATCCAACCGCATCACTATTAGGGCTTGCCCCTTTATTCACTGAAGGATTGGCCGGAACAGCTGCCGATGTGATCATCGATGCAAAATCCGGGGTATCCGGGGCGGGTAAATCACCCTCGGCAGTCACCCATTATAGTGAAATGAATGAGAACTTTAAGATATATAAGGTAAATCAACATCAGCACATACCGGAAATCGAACAACAACTTGGGAGATGGTCAACAGGTCTACAGCCGATTACCTTCAATACCCATCTTGTTCCAATGACAAGAGGGATTATGGCGACGATGTATATAAAGGTAAATCGGGAAACCTCAAATGTTGAATTAAAGGATTTATACGAAACCGTTTACGAGAACCACCCATTTGTCCGAATACAGCCCCTTGATCGCTTTCCATCAACGAAACAAGTATATGGATCGAACTTTTGCGACATTGGCGTTGATTATGATGAAAGAACAGGTAAGGTGACGGTGGTTTCAGTTATTGATAATTTAGTGAAGGGTGCTGCAGGGCAGGCCATACAAAATGCAAATATATTAATGGGACTAGAAGAAACGGCGGGACTATGGAACAGTCCGCTATATCCGTAAACTTTGGAGGGAAATAATGAAAACTTTACAGCCAGTTGAAGAAATCAAACAAATTCAAGAAGGGAACATTTTAATGCCCCAAGGGTTCAAAGCGTCAGGTGTACATGCAGGATTACGCTATTCCAAAAAGGACATTGGCATCATTTTAACGGATGTCCCAGCATCAGCCGCGGCGGTTTATACACAAAATGTAGTTCAAGCCGCTCCAATCAATGTAACGAAAGATAGCATTGCCGTTAATGGAAAACTTCACGGCATTGTAGTGAATAGTGCGTGTGCGAATGCTTGTACAGGTGAACAGGGTTTAAAAGATGCAAATGAAATGAGGAAGCTTGCGGCTCAAAAGTTCGGTTTGGAGGACCATTCATTTGCAGTGGCTTCAACGGGAGTCATAGGTGAATTCCTGGAAATGGAAAAAGTAAAAAAAGGCATAGAGTCATTGCAGCCAGTAAATACACCTGAAGCTGCTGAAGCTTTTGGTACAGCCATTTTAACAACTGATCTTGTAACGAAGAGCTGTGGTTATGAAACAATTATTGACGGAAAAACCGTGAAAATGGGCGGTGCTGCGAAGGGGTCGGGAATGATTCATCCAAACATGGCCACAATGCTTGGTTTCATTACGACGGATGCTGTAATTGAACCGGATGATCTACAGCAAGCACTTTCCTCCATTACAAATGATACATTCAATCAAATCACGGTTGATGGTGATTGTTCAACGAACGATATGGTGTTAG
>NZ_JBHVQU010000074.1:0-19936 GCF_042886655.1 Peribacillus sp. NPDC058002
CCCTATATGGATGTATACACAACTAAACGAGAACCTTCTCGTTTGGTGAATAAGTCGCCATCTATTAATCCATCTTAACAAATGAAGCTACATGGAGGGAGGTTCTGAGCATGAGCCAAAAGCGTGATAAAGGCAATAGTCAAAAGGGAAAAGCTAATAGCAATACAGTAGATCCAGTGATCGCAGCAGAAGACTTGGAAAAAGCAATTAATCCAACTAATAAGCTCCCGCGCAATGCCAAAGGGTAAGTACAATCTCGTGATTTCTTTGCTTTTCCGAAAAGAAACTTGCAGGTAAACGAAAATGAAGAGTCAAGCAATCCACTAACATGAAGGATTAATTGACTCTTCAAAGGTATAATAGACTTTTATTTTAGTCCTTATATTGTTCATTAGGCCTTGAAATTTCTTCTTTACATACTCCATAGCTTAGCAAGAACAGTCTTTTTTAGAAACATACTTAGGAGGTAAAATCCCCCTACGAAAGTGGGAGGATTACAATTTTGGTGGTGCAGGGGAATCCTTGCACCACCTGCCTCGGGGAATGCCGAGAGGCTATTCTACTAAAGAGCGACCCTATTGGTGGTTTTCTACTTATACTGTCATTGGTGAGTGCAATTCTCGTTGCACGGTCGGCCCGGCACCGGATTCAGACCAGTTCCATCTTGACGATTTCCAACGAAACCGCCGCTCCGCCTTGCGAGAAAGTGCCTGTTCCCGTCTCAACAAAGCCCAATTTGCGATAGAAATCCCGCGCCGTGGTTGTGGCTTCTAAGTAGATCCGTGTCTTCCCATTCTTTCGAATGTGCCCGATGACCTTCACCATCAAGGCTTTACCGACTCCTGAACCCGCTGCCGCTCCGGAGACAAAGAGTTTGGTTACCTCGTTGCCCTCCACTTCGACGAAACCAAGGATTTTCCTGTCCGACACGGCGACCCAAAGCTCCCCGTGTTCTATGGCAGGGAGGTACATGTCCGGTTCCCTCCCATCCAGCCACATGTTGATCTGCTCTTCCGTGTATTGCTCTGAGCAGAGGTTGCGGACTGAATGACGGTGAACATTGAAAATCTCTTTGCGGTCCTCAGGGGTGGCAAGGCGTATAGCGAAATCCGTCATGAAATCTCCTCCAACTTACGACTGTAATTTTTGAAAATAAACTTATATTCTTATTCCTAATTATAGGATTAAACCATATATAAATAAAATGAAAGTTTCCTGTCTTACTTTATGGGGTCAGTTCATACCTGCTACTCGACTTATCCTTATTCAGCTAACCTGCCCCGTTAGTTTAAGTGTACTCACTCACAAACTTTAAATTTTCATTCTAAATCTTATGGATGAATTACTTAAAATACCATTTCAATGCATTCGTATACAATATTTTCCCGGTAGCCTTTTCATCAAATAGACGCTGAATCAATTCAATGTCCGCATACTCAAAGTGCCTTTTCGCCCTTGTAGATGGCAAATCCGTTCCGAACATAAGAGCGTCTGGATTAATATCATAAATTGAGTTTAAGGCATTCTCAATATTCAATTCTACACGACCAAAACCAGTGGCTTTAACTCGAATGCCTTTATCCACCAGCTTTAATAAATGAGGTAATCCTTCTTCAGATAATCCTAAATGGTCAATTGATATCGCAGGTAATTTTTCAATAGTTGATGCAATTTCGGGTAACGCTTTTGAATCAATATAAAGCTCGCTATGCCACCCTACTAAATCATAAACTCTCCTAGCAAAGTAATCGAGCTTCGATAAATCTTCTGAACCGCCTCTTTTTATATTAAAACGTAATGCTTTTACCCCATTTTTATTTAAACTTATAATCTCTTCGTCCTTCACCGTAAAAGGTAATTGTGTGACGCCACAAAATGTTGATCCCATTTGTTTAAGTGCCTTCAATAAATATTCTTGGTCAAAGCCTTGGAATGACCCAGATACAATCGCACCACCTAATACATTCAAATCAGCAGTTTCATTTTGATAATCTTCTACAACATAGCTGGGTGGCAAATATCCTTGGTTTTCGATGATTGGAAAATCAAAATCAATAATATGAAAATGTGCATCAAAAATTCTCACTTCAAATCCCCTTTCTTTTCTTTAACATATCAAATATGATACATAAATAAAATCGTGGGTTATTTATACAGATTCATAAGTTTAACTTATGTTACTAACCTGCCCCGTTAGCGCCATAAGAAAAAAGGCTGTGGCAGCAACCCCTGTCCGTTAGTTTATACCCACGCCCCAAAAGGAAAACGTTACGAGAATGGACATATTTTCGAAGAAAAAATGTCCATTCTTTTTGGTAATATAGAGGCAGCTGTTTATAATGAGGCATTTATAACATACGGAGATGATGAAAAAATGACAGGACCCGTTTTGATTTTGACCATTATTTTATCGATATTTAAACTAGTTGTTACCTGCCTTCCAACCGATGTCGTCAATTGGCTTTTGAATAAATTTAAGATGCATCCAACACTTAGTGACGGGGATACCGTGATTACGATGGACGGAAAACGATTGGAAGGGGAAGAGAAGAACCAAGTGATTCAGGATGTTAACCAAGCGATGGTTTTGAAGAAAAATCATATATTTCCAGGAAACGAGTCCTTGTTTTTACTCCCAAAGAGCGGTGTGAAGCCATTGGTCATCGATACGAAAAAAGGCAAAAGAGAGATTCGGTTATTGGTGTTCGTGTACGGCGACCATGTGGATGTCGTAAAACAGGACAAGAAGAAGCTTGTGGCATATAGCATGCGTTCCGAAAGCCTCCAAGACCGTTCGATGATGAAGGGAATGGATGTAAAAGGAGCATAAAAGGAAGAAAAATGAAAAACCACACCGTGATGTGTGGTTTTTTGATAGGGAATTATTTATTTTCTGACTAGACTTCTTCTTCTCTTATGAGGATTCCTTCATTTTTTGCTCGCTCATATTGGTCGCGGTCACCCGTTAGTTATATAGCACACTATAATATTTTCACATTACTCCATATTTCCTCTAATGGCTTTCCATCCAATATTGCCTGTTGTAGTAGCTCCTCCGTTGTACAATACGATTGTAAATCGAATTCATAATCTGAGAGATGCCATTGGTTAGAATGTTCATTAATGTAATAAATGTGGTCTTGAAAAGAAAAACTGACTCTTTTATCAAAACCCAAATCCCTTTAAAAATCTTCATCTGTATAGTTGAGTTTTTCGATAATCATCTCAGCAAATATTCGCATTTTTTAATCCACATTCCAATTTATAATGGAAGCTCAAATTGTCCCTTTTGCTTCTTCTCCAAACTAGCGATATAGGAACGCATCAGCTTCATGGAAAACTGAAAGATCGGGCTTTGAATAAAGGTATATGCAAACGTCATAATAAACACTGGACCTCCAAGGACGAACCCGAATATCAAGATGAGGCTCTCGACAACGATTCTTGCCCGGCTGACCGATAACCCGGTTTTTTCCGAAACGGTTAGCATGAAGCCATCTCGAGGACCTGCCCCGATTCCAGCAGCCACATAAATTCCTCCGCCAATGCCGGATATGATGATACCCATCAACAAGATGAGTAAATTCAACCATAATTGCTCCGTTTCATGAGGAAGAATGTTGAGATGTAAGAAAAAATCCATGATTGGTCCTATTGATAAGGCATTTAGAAAGGTACCAATACTAATATACTTCCTATCAACTACAAAGGCGATCAGCACAAGTACTAAACCACACATGACACTCCACGTCCCAATCGTGAACCCGAACCGCTGGAACAGAGCGACGTTTAAAACTTCCCATGGGTGCAGCCCCAAGGATTGAACATTTACCGCAATCGCATTCCCTAATCCAAATAAAGTTAAACCAAGAAAAAAAATAAAATACCGTAATAGCCTAAATGCCATCTCTTCACCTCTATATCATATATGCATCTACTCTAGATGAAGATGTCTAAAAGAACAAGATGATTAATGAAATTCAGATGTTGTTACCCGGTATTTCAAAAGCAATACTGACGCGCCGTGTGAGAGAATTTGAAGAAGACCAGATAATCACAGAGAAGTATATTTAAAAAGTTCTTCGAAAATGGTTAGACTTAAATTTACAATTTTCAGGATGATAAGTGATCCAGTCGACTTGTTCCCCCTTTTTCGAATTATTACTGATTGTAATCTAAAGCTCAACATGCATTTGTAGCATATCTTCAACTTTATATTCTGCTTGAATGTAGATGAAATTCGAACCTTTTTATAAAGCCTTTATGTTCTCTTGGATGATTCTTACGATAGCTTTAAAATCATATTTGTGATTGACGACATCTACAACAAAACCCTGTTCTTCTTCTATTCCCATTAGCCATTGATAATGATTTAGAAACATAATAAGGGAAGCGAGTGCTGTCCTCTATCAATATGGGGCTACTTGGTATTGAAATAGGTGTTCATATTCTAAACTTGCTAAAATAGCTCCAAAGACTGCAATAACTCATCCGAAAAGAGTCATCCCAGATACTTGTTCTTGTTTGTATTTTGCGGTAGGGTTCAAAATTACTTACACGCTAAGGGCTATTTTATAATATCAAAACGACCATTAAGGGATTACTCATTAAATAAAATGGATTCTTCATTATTTGCATTCCGATCACATTTAAGTTTTAGATGTGAGGGATATTGAGTATTGAAGTTAAGTGAAGTTTCTTAATCCTCGAATTAGAAAGAAATGAATAGTTCAAGGAATCTTTTTACACTGGAACCGTGTTTTCTTAATATTCCATATAAGTGTATCAACACCTTTAGAGAAATGAAAAAGCGGTTTGACTTCAGTAAGGTCAAAATTAAAGGGAGTAAAAAGTGTATTCGTACATATTTCTGCCTCTACTTTTTGTAGCGGCCAAGGACGGTGGTGTATTTCTCCGCAATAGATATTGACTCCATTATCCGTACTATACAAGCAATATCTCTCTGTGAGCCAATGGTCTAAATTTCCTTTTTTAGGAAAGTGGACTACTGGTATTGGAGCGTACTTTGCATTAAATCTAATTGGAGTATTTGTTTTTCCTTTACGAATACTTTGACAATGAAAGGTTTGTCCTTTTTTTTCTAAAGAAATTTGTGCAGAATAATAGGGCAAACGAAACCATTTCTTGGCTATTGTATAGGAGGCCCAGTCCTCAACGTCAAGAGACATAAAAAAGATACCGGGTTTACCATCACATTGAACATATGTCCTTACATTGATTTCTGAAAATTTAGGGGTTAATGATACAGATGACAATCCACGAGGATAAATTCCCTCCATAACGAAGAGAATAACTCCCAACCAGGCATATCCATCAAAGGTGTCAATTTCTAAATGAGGAGGAATATGCGGTCTTAGTATTTCAGCTGGAATAGGCCAATGGATAAACAAGAGATTTCTCCAAGATTGTTGCATAATCCACTTTTTTGAAGGTATTGGCCAAGGACGGTGAGCGTTATCATCTAGTAAGTTCATGAAAAGTATCTCCTTTATATCTACTTAGTTAAGGGCTGAAAAAAGCTCAGAAAATCATTTGATGTGACTTGTATTTTCAATTGCTCTCTGCAATGACTTTCACCCTATAACAAACTTTCCTTTTTTTGGAAACAGCAAGGATATTGAGCTGTTAAATTAATTTGATTATGTGGAGAAGTGAATATGTCGAACATTCTATCTTATTTATCTTTTGTAATGGTTGCAATAATATTTGTCCTATTTTTATTCATGCTTATAGGTTGGCGTTGGATTATGAAACGTTTAGTTAAGAAAATGGGGAAAATCATTTTAACCGACAGCTATCAAGAAAATATTATGGAGTTGATGCCAGGACTAAGGCATATGGGAGTTCAAAATATGCTTGAAAATAGCTTACGTGCAGAAACAGGCGACGTCCTGCATCGACCACTTGGCTCTTCAAAAAAATGGCCGCATTTGGATCCAATTACCTTTATCCCTGCACAAACGACACCATTTCCTATTGATGGTGAAGAAGACGTTGATGTTAAGGTGACCATTGGACCAAAAGCAAAAAAACCAATGAAAATAAAAATTCCTCTTATGATTACAGGGATGGCCTATGGTATTGCACTTAGTGAACAAACAAGGCTATCTTTGGCAGAAGCAGCAAAAAACGTAGGAACCGCGATTAATTCCGGAGAAGGCGGAGTTATACCTGAAGAATTAGATAAAGCAGGAAAATATATTTTACAGTTTTCAAAAACAGAATGGTCAAAGGAAGAAGAGCTTATTAAGCGTGCCGACATGATTGAAATTAAGTTAGGACAAGGCGCACTAGTTGGGATGGGTGGAAAAATTTCACCCGAAAATTTAACAGGTAGGGCTCGTGAAGTGATGGGGCTTAAAGAAAATGAGGATGGAGTCATTTTTGAACATTTTTTTGAAAATCAAACATTGAAAGATATTAAAAATCTTGTTAATGAACTTCGGAGCATAACTGGTGGTGTTCCCATTGGTATAAAAATAGGGGCAGGTGGAAAAATCGAAGATGATATAGATCATTTAATTGAACTCGGTGTTGATTTCATTACGATTGACGGCGGCCAAGCAGCCACACACGGTGCCCCCCCCATTTTATCCGATGACATGGGAATACCAACATTGCATGCAGTTGTCCGGGCTGTTAATCATTTAGAAAAGAGAAAGATGAAGGGACAAATTAGTTTAATTGTATCAGGAGGGCTATTAGTACCTGGGCACTTTTTAAAAGTACTTGCACTCGGTGCTGATGCTGTTTATGTAGGATCTGCCATATTATTTGCTGTCTCACATAGTCAAGCATTGAATGCTCTTCCCTTTGAACCACCTACACAAGTTGTTTGGAATCAAGGTAAATTCAAGGATCAATTTAAGATAGAAGATGGAGTAAAAGCAGCAGAGAAATTCTTTACAGCAAGTATAGAAGAAATGAAAATGGCATTAAGAGCGATGGGGAAACGTTCCTTAAAGGAGTTGTCAAAAAAAGATTTAGTTTCCTATGATGAATTGACTGCTAAAATGATTGGAATTCCCTTTTCATTTGAACCTTGGGAAGACATACAAAAAGAGAAATAATTGAATGTGTATAGATAGCAAATTCAAAATATCCAGATTGATAAACGATCACATGTTATATTTTAGTATGGTAAGTTTGACCTTTAATATTAAAAGGACCACACATTTTTGATATGTCTAATATGTGTGGTCCTTTTACCTATTCGTTAATGTTTGCTTTAATAAAAATTGAACTGAAAAAAACAATCTCACAGAAGTATTATTTTAGGCTTAATTTTTATGATGAAAAAATCGAAAAAAAGAAATTTAAAAACACTTGGATTGGTTAGTGTTGGACTTGGTGCTGCAGCCATTGTAAGTGGCTTGTTACAGATGTAACTCTAGATTTTCAAGACACTCAATCAAAGAAAGGAGTTCAATTTCTTCTGCGAATATTCTCACTGTTTACCCTCACCTTTCGATACTCATTATGGAACTAACCTGCCCCGTCAGTGCCATAAGAAAAAGAGCTGCCAAAGCAACTCTCTTATTGAAGTAAAGCACCACTTAATTGAAGAAAGGTCATCAGTATTATCAAGACTTAAACACCAAATATCACTGTTCCTAAAATCATATATACTAAAGGAAATATTAATAAGACCGAATTTAAAATGATAGCACCAAGTGTCAAAAAATTCTTTTGTATTTTATGTGCTTTTGAAGCGAAGAAAAGACCAATAGGACAAAATACTAAAGGAAAAAATATAGGCAATCCTTGTATCTTCTCGAGTGTAACAATATCAAACAGAAAATTCACAATGAACATTAGAGGAACAAGGAAAAATAAATAAGAAACAATAATAAATGTCTTTCGCACAATAAGCCCCTTTGAAAAGTTATGTTTCTTAGATTCTAACATAAAAAAGGTGTATTTTTGTAAATTTCCCATTCCCTTATGCAACTATCCTGCCCCGTTAGTTAATTAAGGGTACTTTTTCTCTTGAATATGGATGTGCTAACTCACCCGATATTTGAATAAAATTATACAAACTTAAACTTAGATTATTTTAAACTTTAAGAACAACACATAATAGATTTATCAAAAGCATCTTCAGGAATATATATAATTCCATCTTTAATTTTATAAGGTATTCCATTTCCTTTTAATAATTCAGTCGCATTACTGTTGGTTTTTTCTCCCCATTTTATATATTCACCTTTATACTCCCTTTGGCAAGCAGTTATCAAAAGAGAACAAAAGCATAGAAACAAAATTTTCTTTTTCAAAAAATCAAACTCCTTATTATATAATTATAGTTCAAATAATATTTTACCTTAAAATTCCAATTTATCGAGTGCTATTATTGAACAAAACTCCCTATAATTTGAATGTATGATAATGATAAGAATCATACGTTCAAAAGGCCGCCAATTGACGGCCTTCTTATGGCGCTAACGCACCCGTTGGTTCATTAAAGGCTGTCGAGGGTTTCTCAACAGCCTGAGCCAATCACTGAATTAATGATCGGCTTTTTTCTTACCAGAATCTCCAAATAACCAAAGTAAAAGTGAAAGAAATACTCCGAAATAGAATGCGTATGCTAAATTTCCTAACCAATTTATCGTTTGTCCCCTGAAGTATTGCAGACCAGAGCTTGCAAGATACTTGAGTATGATACCCACTATACAAGTAATGAAGAATCTTTTCTTTGTTATTTCCATAAATTCAAACCACTCCTATTCTTTGGCAGGCAATCCAACTAACCTGCCCCTTTAGTTCAACAAGATAAGTTCATTCTATAACTCTAAGGTGACTTTTAAGTTCCTTAAATGGAGTAGTATAGGAGTCTTCATATTTCTTAATATGTTTCTTTAACACAGACCAATTCCTTTCGAGGTATGGATGTATCTGCGTGGTATCAGTAAGACTATACAGTTCAATTAAGAAATAAAGGGTTTCCCATACCAAAAAGTCATCGTCTAACTTAAATAACAACTCAATGTCATTTGGAATGTAGTTAAACGCTTCGTCAGGGGACATATCCTTAGTAATTGATTCAAAAGAATTACTAAAATACCACTCGTCATCATCTAATTTGTCTTCCCATTCCTTATATGTCCAATAACCTTTTATCCGTTTTAATCACGTCCCAAAGTCCAATTTAGCTATACATATTTTATCATTTCTTACTCGATGGAGTCTTTCCTTGGATGTTTAGCTACATAATCCGGCTCCTGAAAAATAAACATATACTGAATAATACTTTTGACCAGATTGGAAAGGAGAAATCAGCTTTGACAAAATATCGAATCATGACCTTTGATGGAGGCGGCACCTTAGGTGCTTTAAGTTTACAACTTTTAAACAGACTGGCTCGGCAAAACCCAAAATTAATTAGTCGAACCAATGTTTTTTCGGGAAATTCAATCGGTTCATTCACTGCCCTTGCGTTAGCAAGTGGAAGATCGCCGAAGGAGACATTCCACTTTTTTAAGGATAAAATCGTGCCGGCATTCAGCGTTTCCCGACCAGGCGGACCTGTTTATAACCAACAATTACCTTATTCTGGTTTCATTAAAGCGGTACAAACATTTTTTCCACCAAATCTTCTCCTCAAAGACTTAAAAAGACGAATTGTTGTCCCTGCATTTCATTTATTTTCACCGGAGCTGAATCGTTGGACTCCTGTGTTATTCCACAACTTTCCTGGCTCTCCCTATTTAAATGAGAAAGCGAGTGATGTAATTCTACGGAGCAGCGGTGCTCCCGCGACGCAACGAGCCTATCAAAACTACGTGGATGGGTATACAGTAACAACTAACCCCAGTACAGCCAGTATCGCGTTTGCAGTGGGGAAAGCCAAACAGCCGTTGGATCAAATTGCGGTATTATCCATTGGAACAGGTGAAGAGCCGACTCAACTAAGAAGAGATACGAAGGGGTGGGGGATGGTAAGTGCAGATAACATACGCCCCGAAAATATGAAGAACCTTCCCCCGAATTGGGGAGTTCTTTTGGATCGATCGCCCAATGAACCATTACTGCCATTTCTTCAGATAGTCGCTAGTGGATCAGGTTACTATGAATCCATGGTCAGTTCTCAGCTTCTGGGAAATCGTTTTTTTCGGTTAAATCCACGGATCCCCAATTTATCCAAAACGGACCCTTCTGTGGTTCCCACTGTCATTTCAATTGCTAACAATACAAATTTACAACCAGCAGTTCAATTTATAGAAAAAAACTGGAATTAATAAAATTATCCCATATATCTGATTGAATTTGGCAGCCAGAACCTAAGCTGTTTTTATTTATTTATTCAGTTCTTCTTCAACTATCCTGCCCCTTTAGTTATGAGAAAAAGCCGCGTTAAAGACCTTAAAAAATCGCGCCCTACTGTGGAACAAGAACCGGTTGACAAAAAACTAATTTTAGGAAGTTTCAACTATATTCTTTTCCGATTTTTACTGGTATAATATGGATGATTTTGTTAATGAGAGGGGAGAAAACGATGAATCAACTTGTATTTAAGCAATTTGAGATGACAAGAGAATATTTCATCAAGAATGTAGAGTCTGTTTCTATAGAACAAACTGATGTGCAGCCAGATGGTTTTAATAACACAATTCATTGGCAGACAGGTCACGTTTTGACAATTACTGAACAAACTATGTTTAATTACCCGCATGTAACAACTCACCTTCCCACGAATTATATAGAATTGTTTGGGAATGGCACAAAACCAGCTGATTGGACAGGGAATATACCTGCCATGGATCAACTTGTTATACAGTTGAAAGATCAATTAACTCGTTTAAAGCAAATTTCTACTGAACAGCTAGAACAAGATTTGGATACACCATTCCTAGGTTGTAAGACTGTTGGAGAACTTGCATGTTTAACATTAATGCATGAAGCGACCCATATGGGGCAAATCCAGGCAATGAAGCGTATAATTGAACATGAAAGTGTTAAAAACTGAATTTAACAAAGTGTTATATTAAAGAAAAAATCAGTCTAACAAAACTGGTTTTTTCTTTTTTCATTTACTCCACTAACTATTCAGTCTTGAACAACCTAAAACTATCCGTTTACTGGACTATCCTGTCCCTTTAATTCCATAAGAAAAAGCCGCCTTAAAGACAGCTCTGATCTTCAGCTAACGCACCCGTTAGTTTAAGTAGATTTCTTCACAAACTTTTTAGTATTTCAGTTAATACAAGAATTCTGCCCCTTTAGTTCCATAAGAAAGTGTTGGGTAGCAACCAAATTGTTAAACTCAAGCATATGTTAATTGATGAAGAAAATGGCAAAATAGAGCTCAAATTTATGATACAAATAAAATAATGAATAACATAAATACTGCCAAACCAAGAAACATTGAAATAAGCTTAATCCACCCTTTTTCTTTAGATATCGTTAATAGCGTAAATATCATTATCATAAAAATCCATTTTGAAACCGTTTCATTTATGTTCAATGAATCTGGCAGGAAAATAATGGTTATGTAAAGCAATAAAGCTGTTACTAAAATGTTAATAATAATCCTTAAAGCCATCAAATAAATCACTTCCTTATCCTTTCAACTAAGGTTGCTAATGAATTACTATATTACCTCTTTTTAAACTAACCTGCCCCTTAAGTGCCATAAGAAAAAGCTGCCTTAAAGTCAGCTCTGATCTTCTGCTAATGTACCTGTTAGTTGAAAAAGGTACTTACTGTATAACTTTAATTATCATAGTTAGAAACATAATAAACAATAAAACTATATGTATCCATACCATACATTTTACGATAAATCCCGCCCAGGCTTTCTTTCGTAAACCATAGTGAAGGACAATAGAACAAACTAAGAGACTGACTATTCCACGAAGGATACTACCATCTACAAAGAATAAAACTACATTTATCAATACGGATATAATAAATAAAATGACATATACCTTATATATCTTTTCTTTTCTTTGTACCTCGTGTTGGAATTGATACATTACTTTTCACCTCGTGTTCCTCATATTCTTGATTAATTGAATTATGCCTTCTTTCACTAACCTGCCCCGTTAGTTCCATTAAAAAAAGCTGCCGCAGCAACCTTGAGTCTTTTACAAGAAGTAGAAATCCCTTTCATTATTTGAATTTGTCAGGTTGTTCTACATAGAACTCTAAATACCCACATTTAGAACAAACATAAGTAGATACTTTGCTGTAAATCGGACTATCCGTGAAAAAACCTCTTTGTTTTTGGTTTATCTGAAATTCTCCTTGAATTCCAGAAATATAAGCCTTCGTAAGTTCGTTGCCGCATTTGCTACAAGTTTCCATTAAATATCATCCCTTATAAGTTATCGTATCGTATCCTACCCGTATATACTCTCTTTTATACGATTCCGAAATTAATAAAGTTTCAATCCTTAGTCAACTATCCTGCCCCGTTAGTGCCATAAGAAAAAGCTGCCTTAAAGACAGCACCGATCTTCTGCTAAAGCACCCGTTAGTTCATTAAGGATTATTGTAGAGTTGACACAAACTGTGCGGTAAATTATTTTATGGAATCTGCAATTTCAACTAATAATTCAGGTGTAATAACGTTAGAAACTTCAGGGTGAACCCTAAAAAGATACTGCCAGCCATTTTTCTCAAAGTAAAAATGATTAATCATCTTGAAATTTGGTGGCTTAGTAATATAACCGGCTTTACTCCCATCTTTCAAGGTAAAGATCTTTGCATTACTATCAAGTTCACTCAATTGTACTTTAGACTTTAAGGGAAAGATTGTAATTCCATAAGGAGAACCATTTTGATTTATATATTCGATTTCAAGAGTGCTATTATTTCTATCCTCATGCTTATTCAACATTCCAACTACATGGGTGAATGGAATCGGAGGAATTTGTACAGGTAAATGAATTTCATGCTTAAAATACATGTTACTTCTTTCTAAGGAATCGTAGACTGATTCGTAACCTAATTCAAAATAAGCTTTTTGCGTTTCAGCATTATCAAAATTGGCATAAGCTCTAGGGGTAATTGTAAAGCACAATGTAGCTATGAGAATCAATTTTTTTATTAGCAAAGTGGCACATCCTTAAATTTGGTCAATATAGTAACAGTATTTTTCACTTATAAACCAAATTTAATTCGTGAGCCGCACATTACTACTACACTACGCTTATGGAACTATCCTGCCCCTTTAGTGCCATAAGAAAAAGCCGCCGCAGCAAGTAAAGACCCGTTAGCTTAAAAACTTTCTCTAAATAAACGGTTTCCAATTAAGGTCTTTTATATCTTTCTCATTTGGCTTTCTTACAAACTCAATACAGCCTTCTTCGCATGCCCCAAACTTAGCGAAGTTTTTTTGTGCTTGGCTTAATGAAACTTCATTAGCCCCGCCTTCGTAATCAGGGTCTCGAAATTGAATACCGTCATCTTCCCAAAAGCATATTTTGCAAATTGCATATGTATCGGTTGGTTCTTCATCTAATGTTTTATATCCACAGCAAGGACAAGTATATTTCATACAATCACCTCGATACTTTTTATGAATTTTACCATGCTTTCTTGTTCAACTAAACTCCCCGATAGTTCCATAAGAAAAAGCTGCCTTAAAGCCAGCTCTGATCTTAAGCTTAAGCATAGTGTCATTAACATCTGTACTGTATTTACAGTGTTTGATGGAATTGAAGTTGCCATCTCTCTCTTAAAATAATCGGTTATAAATGCGAGAGTTCCTAAAATGATTACTATAATCCCTTGCAGAAACGTCCACCGTGAAAACATCAATACATACACACCCTCACTCTATATTCTACGGATAAAAAGCCCCAATAGTTTCATAATATTTCCTTCTAGGACTATCCTGCCCCTTTAGTTCCATAAGAAAAAGCCGCCTTAAAGACAGCTCAGGTCAGCTAACGCACCCGTTAGCCTAATACTGATATTACATATACCAAATCAATTCATTTTGCATTTTCTTCCCTTGTTTGTTTTTCTTTTCTACGACCACCCATTTACCATTTTCCATTGCCACTTGAAGAACTATATTTGTTCCATCGGACCTTTTAAACAGAATATATCCTTGGGTACCCTTAATGAAAGTAACTGGGTCTATCACATTTTTATATGGAGGTTTTATATCAGGATTTAAATCATGAACTATAATGTCAGTTGCAATATCTGAAAGAACTTTGTATTCTTTTTGTTTTTCTGATTTATATTGTAGTTGTTGATAACTATATTTTGAAAAGGATTCCAACCTTAAATTAAATGTTTGCAGTATATCTAAAAGAACGTTCTTGTAAAACTCATTTATTTTCATTTCCTCTTCATCCCCTTCATGAACAAAATTAATCACTTTTACACCAAAAGGGCTTACATCAAAAGTGATTGTTTCTTTGCCATATGGAGGATTATGAGCGTGTTCAAAAGTAATTACTTGAACTGTTACACTAAAACTAAAACTACCTTCACTTTGCCTAATTATCCTTATGATTTTGGCATCAAATAAACCGTACTGTTTATAATAGCCATAATAATTAACTACTTCTTCTGAAATGTATGGGCCAAGTGAAGTCAATAATGCATCATACATTAACTTATTATTTAATTCAGTTTCTGCTGAATTAATCCTATTAGGTTGAGCACTCAATAGTAACAAACTTATGGACAGACCTAAGAAAAGTTTATTCAAGATATAACCTGCCTAATATTTTTTAGGTTTACTGTTCCCATAAGTTTTAAAAATAATTATTTGTATTTTCTTCATGAACTAAACTGCCGTAAAGACAGCTCCAATCATCAGCTAAAGCACCAGATCGTTCTATAAGCTCTAACTATAATTTTATTAAAGTCCTCCATCTAAACCGTCACTTTCATGAAATACCCCTTTTTAATCGATTTCTTCTCTTCCATAAAAAATAAATGAATATTGAAAGGACCAATAAACTCGTAATTATATAAATACTGTATGTTGACATATATTGTTCAACATTGTTCCAATTTTCCCCTAAGATTCTTCCTAATGTGATAAAAGCAAAACTCCATATTAATGCACCCGTATAGGCATAAACAACAAATTTTCTAAATGGGAAGCGATTGACAGATGCTATATACGCCGTAAGGTGCCGTACCCCAGGAATAAAATAACCAAATAATAATAGATAAGGTCCAAATTTCTTGAATAATTTCTTTGTTTTATTAATTTTTTGTTCGGTTATGTGAAGTTTTGGTCCCAACTTTTCTAATAAAGGCAACCCAAATTTATAACCAATGAAGTAGCTAAGCGAAATCCCTCCCGTTGCTCCTACAAAGGCACTTACTATTGAAATTAAGTAAGATAATTTACCCTGAAACACATTGTAACCAATATATGTAAGAAGAACCTCATCGGGTATAGGAAGTCCTACAATACCTCCAATTAAAGCAAATATTATTCCGAAGTACCCGTAATGTTCTAGAAGGTAAGTAACATGATTTTCCACTTTCTCACTCCAACTTTTAGGTAATGTCTAACAATCATTTCTGATTATTCATTTTCAGCAGTTTTTAAATAATAAAAGGCTGTTTTCGCATACTTTGTTGCGATTTAACAAGTAATGCGGTGTGGATTTCCCCTCCAGATGCTCGCTTTCCGCGGGGCGGGTGGTGAGCCTCCTCGGCGTAAACGCCTTTGGGGTCTCACCTGTCCCGCTGCTCCCGCAGGAGTCTCGCACTTGCGCTCCAATCAACCTTAAATCGTTTCGTTTTAAAAACAACAATCTTTACGAAAAGAGCCTAATAAAAAAAGAAAATTCACTCTTCATTAGGGATAATACCTTTAATATTATCCCCAATTTTTGATTTTCTTATTGCACTAAGCTCCCCCGTTAGTTTAAGTACATGCTAAAAAAACTCAATAGATGTGTCTCATATGACTTGTATCAGAACGCTTACCGTTACAGGTTTTCCTGATGCTCCTCCTTTAAGCGCTTATCCTTTTCAGGATGCGTCCTTTAATGGAATAGCTTGAATTTATTTTCATTCTTATAAATTTCACTTATTTTAGTTCAACTAACGCACTCTTTTAGTTTAATTACGCTCATGCGGAAAGTAGTGCATTGCCTTATCAGGTTCGCGGCCTGATTTGGTACTAATAGACGGTTCTAATCATATTCTTATAAGAAAAGGCTGTTTTCTATTTACAAAGTAAAGCGCTGTGGTTGATTTCCCCTCCAGATGCTCGCTTTCCGCGGGGCGGGCGGTGAGCATCCTCGGCGTAAACGCCTGTGGGGTCCCACCTCCCCGCTGCTCCCGCAGGAGTCTCGCACTTCCGCTCCAATCAACCTTAAATCGTTGCATTTTAAAAACAACAATCTTTACGAAAAGAGCCTAAGAAAAACAATAAGAAGGAGTGCAAAGTCATTTGATAAAAGTTAAGGTTGGTTTACGGCCCATTGTAAGCAATATTAATTTACCAACTGTTTTAAAGACAGCTATACTTCCAGGTGACTCAATTGAAAGATTATTTATTGCAACCCAGGTAGGAGAGATCTTTTACATAGGAAACGGAGTTATCAGGACTTTTTTAGATATTCGCCCGCGAATTTTAAAATTAGGTACTTCTGAACAAGGTGTTTCAGGTAGGGGATATGATGAACGGGGATTATTGGGGCTAGCGTTTCATCCAGAATTTTATTATAACGGTCTGTTTTATCTTCATTATTCAGTAGCTGGAACACAAGGTCCAGGGGCCCTTACTGAACATTTTAGGCCTAACCCGTGCGATCCCAAAACTTTAAACCTAAAGTGGATAAATAGAGAAACACAATATGATCATATTAATACAGTTGAAGAATGGATTTTACAATCGAATGGTCAACCTCAAAAACGACGGACATTACTTAACATAAGAAGACCATTTTTTAATCATAATGGTGTCAATAGCTTAAACTTTTCACCTGAAACCGGAAAACTTATTTTAACAACCGGGGATGGTGGGGCAGGCTATGATCCATTTAATTTAAGTCAAGATGATATGGAGATAGCTGGTAAAATAATTGAAATCGATGTAGATAAGAGCATATCCTTCAATAATCCACCCATTGTTACACGTTTTAATGAACTTCCTCTGCCTATTCAGGAAACGCTTACGGTCATTGCAAAAGGGGTGCGCAATATAACAGGCATTTCATTTCAAAGGTTTTATAATCAGTATATCAAATATGCGGGGGGTGTCGGACAGGATTTGGTTGAGTCGATTTTTTCATTCGTTCATTATAAACCAATACCGGTTACTGAGATTGTTCAAGCTTCTTTCATGAATTCTGAAGCTGACAAAGAGGGATTCATTAACTTTGGCTGGCGAGGTTGGGAAGGTGTTTTTCCTACTTCGACTATAAGAGGATGCAATGAAAATAATAATTTGGATGAGAAAACAATTGCTTATTACAATGAAGCAGTAACACTTTCAGCGAGTCGTCTTCAGCCTCTAACCAGTTATTTCCATAAAGATACCAGACCTGATAAGTTTGGAGGAACTGCACTTACAGGAGTGCAAGCCTATATGGGGAATGCAATCCCTGGTTTAACGGGAAGCGTTGTGTTTACCGATCTTGCCCGGAAAGATTCTCAACCCCGGGTTAGAGGGGCTTTAGCTTATACCACCGTAAGACCCAATGGTGAACAAAATGATTTTAGTGTGATACAAACCGATTATGATTTTGGGTCTCAATCAGCCTATTATGTTAGTTTGGGAACGAATATGAATCAAACCAGCTTATATTTGGCGGCTTATGGCTCTATGAAAGTGACTGATTTTAACAAAGGCACTGTTTTTGAAATAGTTCCATGAATCAATACAATACATTTCCACTTAATCTTGATAAATCGCTTATATGGATTTGTAATTAGAACCATGTGATGGAGAATTAATAAATTAGGCTGTTTTCGTATACTTTGTTGCTATTCACCAAGTAATGTTGATTTCCCCTCCAGATGCTCGCTTTCCGCGTGGCGGGCGATGAGCATCCTCGGCATAAACGCCTGTGGGGTCTCACCTATCCCACTGCTCCCGAAAGAGTCTCGCACTTCCACTCCAATCAACCTTAAATCGTTTCGTTTTATAAACAACTACTTTACGAAAAGAGCCTTAAATTCTAATCGTTTTTAGTCTTTTAAAAAGGATTAAAGCAATTTCAACCCATAACCAGCTATAAATGAAGGCAAATAAAAAGCCAAATATAAGAAATGAAAAGGAAACAGAGACGGCCGGACCTAAAACTGGAAAGTGAAAAATAACTATTAAACTCGTAATTCCTAACATTAAAAGAATGGCACCAGTAGCAATAATACTTAACCTCATCTTATAAAAGTGAAAGGATGCCCCTATTCCAAGTCCTAACATTCCTGTTGTAAAAGGAAATGCAATTATTTCCGTTGGCTGTAGGATGAATAACAGCATAATTGTCAGAAAGTAGGACATTGCTCCAAATGGAATGGAAAACATGGAACATAACAGGATAGGTGCTGTGGACAGCGGACTTATACAATATCCTATCCCTGGTACAGCTCCGGCAGCCTGCAGAATGGCAGCCATACAAGAAAGAATGGACACTAAAATGAGCTTCATCGTTTTTTTATGTTTATTGAATATTATTTGAGATAAACGAACCTCATTAGAAATAGGTTTTAAAAAATACACCTTTCCACCTCATTCTAAATGGTTTATACGTTACCTTACATTATATTATATTTACCATTTATTGGAGGTGGAACAATTATTATTAATCCAAGCATCAATATCCCCTGTAATGAAAAATAAGCTTGATAAAAAACCTCGCTAAAACTTAATCGATCATACAAAGTAGAAAAGTCCATTCGCAGAGGGAGTATTTAAAAAAACAAGGCCATATTGGCCCTGCATTTTATTCGGCAATCACTTTCCCAACCATTCCTTCCTGGAAATGGTACCGACATATCAGTTCATATGTACCGGGCTGTTTCGGATTCACGGTAATGTTTTTTTCTTCACCTGGCTGGACCTCAACGTCAATGCCGAGCTTTTCAACGGTGAAGGTGTGCTCTTTAACGCCTTTGTTTTTCAATATCACCGTTGTGGCTGTTCCATTCGGAATGGTGATGGCTTTCGGATTAAAGAAATCATCTTTCAACTCGACCTCAATCGATTTCCTCGTCTCCATAGGCTGATTTACAACACCGGATTCGGCAAATACACCGAGTGAGCCTAGTGTTGTCACAACTACAAACATTGCAAGTACTCCGGCCAATCCTGTTACCCACTTTTTCACAAACATTCGCAATCCCTCCTTTCCTCTATTTTTTTCTAATTCATGAAATATTATTACGATAATTTCGTTGCGTGCTTTCAGATAGTAACTTTTCTATCTGAAACGTTGAAAAGAAAAAGAGCTGTTATATTTGAATAAGTAGTTACCTTTTATTTCTCGTTAATACCCATTGCCATTCAATATCTCGTGCTATCCCTAAAGCCATTTCATTAACTCCTCCAGCTTCATCTTCCTCAAAAGCCACTTATCCAAGTCCTTGTATTTTCCCCTTCATTCTTTCAATGAACGGTGAGAAGTTTCATGGGGATACTTCTGTTGGATATAGCGTATAAGTGCAGTGACAACCTGTGGACCGGATTCCACGAACCTACCTTGTTCAAATGCAGTGAAGTTATCACCGCCTGAAGCTAAATAATTACTAACCGCTACTTCATATTCGTTGTTTGGCTGAATTTCTTGACCCTTCATATCTTTCAGCGCAACAATGCGGTTGCCAATTGGAGCGTTGGGGTCCCAATTATACGTTAAACCAACCGTTTGTATCCTATTTTCATAATCTTTCGCCCACTGCTGTTCTAATGCAAGTTTTATTTGGTCCCCTGTTAAGATTAACTTACTGACACTATGACCCATAGGCAAGTCTGTAT
>NZ_JBHVQU010000075.1:0-19853 GCF_042886655.1 Peribacillus sp. NPDC058002
CTCGCTTTTCCTGCAGGAGTCTCGCGCCTTCCGTTCCAATCAACTGGAATGTTTTAAAAAAAATCTGCAGGTGCACTCGCTTTTTCTTTATGTTGTCGACCTAATGGGAAGAGTCTCATCCCGAACCTAGATTAAGACAAGGTTATCCTTCATGTTTTTTTTAGTAATCCTTAATGAATTGAAGAAATTTGCGACACTCCTGCCGAATAACTGGCTAGCCGAGACTCCGGAGACGCTTGCGGCGAGGAGGCTTGGCAGACAGTCGGCGGAAAGGGAGCTGATTTCTGAAATCAACTCGGATGTTTTATTTTCTGATGCCTTAAATCCTTAAGTATTTTCACCAAACTGTATGGCTTTTGCACTTTTACGTTTTTTTACATCTTCTTAACGGGACCGACATGGCACTAAGTTAAAATGATGATGGGTAACGAATAAGAATGGGGGGATTGGCATGAAGGTTGAATTACATTGTCATACGAACATTTCAGATGGTTCCAGTTCTTTTGAAGAACTATTGGAGGTTGCAAAAAGGGAGAGCATTGGCCATGTAGCGATTACGAATCACGATACAACGATGAGATTGCATGAGATGGTGGAACGGGGAAAGGAAATAGGAATTGAAATCATCCCTGGTATAGAAGTTTCTGGTTATGACTTTGCAAGAGGAAGGCGTGTACATATTTTGGGCTATTTTGTTGAGCCTGGTCATAAGGCACTTGAGGAGCTATGTAATCCACTGATTCATAAGAGGAATGCAGCTTCTGAAAAAATGGTGGAACGGCTGATTCATGCAGGATATCGAATAACTTGGGATCAGGTTTCTAAATTCAAGGGAGGAACCGGCGTTTATAAACAGCATATTATGCTGGCACTAAGGGAATCGGGGTATACGGATTCTATCTATGGAGATTTGTATAAGAAGATCTTCAGTCGCGGCCAAAATGGAGAAGAGCCAGGCATTGCTTTCATTCCTATGGAGTATGTGGATGCCATCCTTGCTGTGAAGGCGATTCGTGCTGCCGGGGGCGTTCCAGTCCTTGCTCATCCTGGACAATACGGGAGCTTCGAAATGATTCCTGATCTTGTAGAAGCAGGGCTTGAAGGGATTGAGGTTCTTCATCCGCATCATGGTCGTGAAGAAGAGGAAAGAGCGATTTCATATGCAGATCAATATAATCTCATTAAGACAGGAGGTTCGGATTTTCATGGGGATTATGGGGAGAAGCCGATTCGGCTTGGCAGTATGAGCCCTGGAAAGGAATGTGTGGATGCTTTGAAATTAAGGAAAAAAAGCATGTCCATTAATGATGTAGTATTGAAAAATATCGATTTATGAAGCCAGGAAAATTTGCTTTGAAAGCGACCTGATCATATGCTGGATGAGCAATTTGAAAGACTGAACGATCCAGGATGCTGTAAGGAAAAGGTCCATAAAAAAATATTCCCTTTCGTTCTGGTATTTGACCAGGACTTTTTTTTTACAAGAAAATCATGGTAGCTTCATATTTTCTCATTACACTGACATTAACAAGGGAAATAGGTATTGGGCTGATCTAATATTTAAAGGGGGATTTCTGTTGGCGGAAAAAAACTTTTTAGTGGATCATTTAATATCGGAAATTAAGAGTGGGACCTTTCAATTGGATAAAAAGTTACCTTCGGAGCATATACTCGCTGATCAATTTAATGTTCCAAGAATGGTTGTCAGGAAGGCATACGAGCAGCTTCAAGATTTAGGCTTTATCTATTCGAAGCAAGGTAAGGGAAGTTATGTCCAGGAAAGCAAGAAGCAAATTCCGTTAATTCTATCCGGAGATGTCAGTTTCACCGAGAAAATGAAAGAATTCCAGTTTTCCTTTCAAACGGATACTATTTTTTGCGAAGAAATTTCTTATGATCAGAAGATCTTTCAAAGCCTCGAGGCGGAAAGGGATGACGTGGTCTTTAAAATTGGCAGGCTTAGGTTAATGGAAGGTTTCCCGATTGCTCTTCATACATCTTTTGTAGCAAAATCAACATTTCCTGAAATTGAAAAGGACGGTCCTGACATTACCTCTATGTTTCAATATTATCGGCGGCGTGGCTTCGTGGAATTCGGATCCAGCAGCAGCACACTGAACGTGATTTTTCCTACTCTTTTCGAACGGGATATTTTACAGTGTTCAAGTTTAATTCCACTTTTGCAAGTGGAATCGTTATGCCGGGATAAGCGGAGCAATCAAGTCCTTGAGCACACGGTCATAATCTATCGAAGCGATTGTTTCACATATGTTATATAAAAACTTCCATTCGAGATATCGCTCGAATTCACAAGTAAATGCTCTGAATTCACGAGTAAAAGTACGAAACTCACGAGTAAGTGCTTCGAATTCACGAGTAAAAGTACGAAACCCACGAGTAAAGCTCGAATTCACGAGTAATGGTACGAAATTTTGAATAGTGTAGGTCCGGCTTTAACAAATTCCATACAAAGATTTACTCTTTCTTAACATACGTTCACTTGGCAACAAGATACATTGAAGATGTAGCGGGAAACTAAAACATTGGAGGCCAATGGAATGAGAAGAAGGGAAAGAACCGAGATTTTGATTCAAGGCTCTGAGGACATTGCGAGGGAATTTGCCAAGGAAATAGCAATGAAATATAAAGTTACCGTCATTCAAAAGCCAGAGAGTGCCCTTGTGTTGCTAAAAACAAGGGAAACGGCAAAAAAGAGCTTGTTTTATCTTGGGGAAATGCTGGTGACTGAATGCACGGTCCAAATCCAGGATTCAATCGGGATTGGAATCGTTATGGGGCATCGGGAAGAGCTGGCACATCGTTTAGCTATCATTGATGCTGCTTATCAGGCTAATCTTGGCGAAACGAAATCATGGTCACATGTTTTGGAAAATGAGAAAGAGAATATACAGAAAAATCTTCAAGAGCTGAATCAATCAATCTTAAGAACCAGGGTTAACTTTGAAACAATGGATGTTCAATAAGGGGGGAAAGCAATGAATTTGGATGTAGTTCATGATATACAAACTGTTTATAGAAAGCTTGTAACGGCGACTTCAAGACCTGGAACTTTAGTGGTTTTCGAGAGGGAAGCCAAGACATTGGATGTTCAAATGGAATGCCTATCTTCTACTATCCTGCTTGCACTTACTGTACTTGACCCTGAAGTGACTTTTAAGGTCATTGCCAAAGAGGGGGAGGCTGTGTCAAGAATGATCAATCAGCTTACTTATTCTAAGCCTGTCGATTTGCCGGAAGCGGATTTTATCTTTATTTTACATGATGCCTCCGAAGAGCAAATGAAGGAAGCGATAAATAAAGCAAAGGTAGGAAATCTGTTGAACCCCCATGAATCAGCCATGATCATTCTAGAAGTGCCGGATGTAACGAAAGGGGACTCAATGATCCTTTCTGGACCGGGAATTCAAGAGGAATCATTCATAAGCCTCCCGAATGTCTCCGCCTGGCTTGGTGTAAGGAACGAAAAAAACATAGAATTCCCTTTAGGAATCGATATGTATTTTGTGGATCGACAAGATCGTTTAATAGCTTTGCCGAGAACGACTGAAATTAAAGAAAATGGGGGTGAGATTATATGGGGTATGTTGCAGTAAAGGGCGGAACAAAGGCGATTGAGGAATCCATCAAACGCTTAAAGTATGAGCGGGTCAAAAAAGGGACGGCTATAGAGCTGCATAAGATAGAAGCTGGGATGAGAGGGCTGATTGACCAGGTTATGTCAGAAAGCAGTTTGTATGATCAATCTCTGGCTGCACTTGCCATTAAACAGGCTGAAGGCAATCCGGAAGAAGCTGTTTTCCTCTTGAGGGCCTATCGATCCACTTTGCCGCGAAAACATGTTTCACGTGTGATCAGTTCTGAAAATATGAAAGTGGAACGGCGGATTTCAGCTAGTTTTAAGGATGTACCTGGCGGACAGATTTTAGGTGCCACGACCGATTATACACATCGGTTACTAGATTCGGAGCTGGAAAATGAATCGGATCTAAGCATTCAAGATTGGTTACGGGCTTTTCAAGAAGAAAATCATTCAACAGAATATCAGAACCAGACAGCTGATTTAAACTCTCTGCCTAAAGTTTTGGACTACTTAAGAAGTGAAGGCTTATTAGCAAACTGTGAAAACAATGATTTACAGCCTGGGGATGTTACAAGGAAGAGTCTGGAGTTTCCTTCAATGCGGAGTGAACGCCTGCAAATTTTAACAAGAGGCCAAACCGGTGCAGTGACATCACTTGCTTATGCAGTCATTCGTGGATATGGTGCACTGCACCCGACAGTAGGGGAGCTGCGCGTAGGTCAGCTGCCAGTCCATCTCGATCACCCGCTGCTGGACGAAGGGCAAGGGGAAGATAGCTATTATATTGGGGACTTTACAGCAACGGAGGTAGAGATGCTCATTCCGCTTACGGTAGAGAAAGAACAAGGCAAAAAAGAAATGGAGTTTGAAATTGGCTATGGCATGTGCATGGGACAAAATGAAACAAAAGCAATCGCAATGGGCATCCTGGATAATTGCCTGGAAAAACCAAACAAGGAGTTTCCAAGTCACAACGAGGAATTCGTCCTTTATCATATAGATTCAGTGGAATCAACGGGCTTCATCTCCCATTTGAAGATGCCTCATTATGTTACGTTCCAATCCAAGCTTGATAGCATTCGGAAGTCAAAAGATAAGACCACAGAGCAGGAGGTTGGATTGGATGAATAAAACCTATAATTTTGCATTCTTTGATGAAGGGTCGAAACGGGAAATTAGAAGGGCGACACTGAAGGCCATTGCCATTCCCGGTTATCAAGTCCCATTCGCTTCAAGGGAAATGCCGATTGGGCGTGGTTGGGGCACGGGCGGCCTGCAGTTGACATTGTCATTGATCGGAAAGGATGACGTCCTTAAGGTAATCGACCAAGGCTCGGATGAATCCGTTAATGCCGTTAATATAAAAAAACTCGTATCTGACACCACTGGGGTAAGGACGACGGAAAGCACAAAAGATGCTTCTTTAATCCAGTCCAGGCACAGGGTGCCGGAAGTGCCGTTGCAACGAGACCAGATTTTAGTTCTTCAAGTTCCATTACCGGAACCTTTAAGGAACTTTGAGCCGAGCGAACATGAAACGAAAAAGCTTCATGCTGAGAGAGAGTATAGCGGTGCATGGCTTATGTTATTTGAACAAATCATGAAATACGGAATAATGGCGACGGATGCAGACCATCCGGTGATGGTACACGACAGGTATGTCATGGCACCGAGTCCAATACCAAGATTCGATAATGCCAAGCTGGACGAAAGTGAAGCGCTCATATTGTTAGGTGCAGGCAGGGAGAAAAAGGTATATGCAGTACCTCCTTATACAAATGTATCTTCATTGGCATTTGATGATTATGAATTTGAAATCGAGTCCTTTACAAATCATGCTTGCATTCTCTGCGGGTCCAATGATGTGTTTTTGGATGAACTTGTTGATGAGGAATCGGGGGAAACGTATTTCCAATGCAATGATACAAGCAATTGCCTTGAAATGGTCAATCAAAAACAATCATTGGGAGTGAATTAAATGTCTGTGCTTGAGGTACCCGTATTATCGGTTAAACAAATGAACAAACAGTACGGTAGCGGATGTTCAATTTGTAAACATATGAAATTGGGAAAAGTGGCGAAAAACTATTGTCATGAATGCGGGACGGTATATGCCTGTAGAGATGTGACGTTTGATTTGTATCACGGTGAAGTTCTCGGAATTGTAGGGGAAAGCGGCAGCGGCAAATCCACTTTGATGAAAAGTTTATATTTTGACGATGAAGTAACAGATGGAGAAATGTATGTGGCTGGCTTTGAGGATGGAGAAAAGAATTTATTCATGGAGTCTGCCCAGAAAAAAAGATTCATTCGAAACCACCTGATGGGGAAGGTTTATCAAAACCCGATTCTAGGGTTGAAAATGGATTTCTCCTCGATAGGCAATATCGCCGAAAAGTTAATTTCAGCTGGGAACAGACATGTTGGTAGAATGGAAACAAGAGGCGCCGAACTCCTTGAAGCAGTCAATATTCCCATTCATCGAATGAAAGAAGAACCAAGGAATTTCTCAGGCGGAATGCAGCAACGGGTCCAGATAGCCAAAGCATTGTCCAACAATCCCCCCATACTGCTTTTGGATGAGGTCACCACGGGCTTGGATTTATCCGTTCAAGCAAGTGTATTGGATCTAATTAAAGGTCTCCAAAGAGATTTGAATATCAGCATTGTATTGGTATCCCATGATTTGGGCGTAATCCGGATGCTTGCAGACCGTACGCTCGTCATGCTGGAGGGGAAAGTAATCGAGCAAGGTTTAACAGATCAAATACTCGAAGATCCACAGCATCCTTATACCCAACAATTAGTACACTCACTGCTGTAAAAGAATCTAAAGGAAAATGGGGGAAGAGACATTGTTGCTGATTAAAAATGGGAAAATAATAACGGAAGACACGATCCTGATGGACCATGATCTCTTAATTAAGGATGATAGAATTTGCCGGATTGCACCTGTGGGAGAAATAGAAACAAGTCCTGAGATGGAAGTGCTGGACGCTTTGGGTGGATATGTTTCACCCGGTTTCATTGATCTCCATTCGGATTATATTGAACATATGACTGCGCCGCGGCCGACTTCGTTAATGAATTTTCATTTGAGCTTAAGAGAAACGGAAAAGGAACTGATCACGCACGGGATCACGACCATGTTTCATTCCCTGTCGCTCTATAAATCCACTGAATACGCATATAAGCCAATTCGGGAGCCTGAGAATGTAAGGAAGCTCATCGACTTAATTGATCAAACACATACGATGAAGCACCTGGTCCGTCATCGGTTTCATGCCCGGTATGAAATCGATAATTTGGAGGATATTGATAGTTTAAAAGAATATGTTTCCGAAAAGAAAGTGCATCTGGTCTCATTCATGGACCATACTCCAGGACAAGGGCAGTATCGGCATCTTGAGATATATCGAAACACTTTAAGGGGATATAACAATTATAGTGATGAAGCCATTGATGTGATGATCCGGACTCATCAAGTGAAAGAAAAGCTGACGATTGAAAGAATGAGGGAAATTGCACTTCTAGCAAAGGAAAATAATATAGCCGTTGCCTCACATGATGATGATTCATTAGAGAAGCTTGAATTGGTTCACAGCTTTGGAACGAGTATAAGTGAATTTCCAATCACACTTGAAATTGCCCGTAAGGCCCATGATATGGGGATGTATACCATAGCCGGTGCACCGAATGTGCTTTTGGGAGGTTCTCACAGCGGGAACTTAAGTGCCTCTGAAGCCATTCAGGATGGAAGCATAGACATATTATGCAGTGATTATTACCCTGCGGCCCTGCTGCATTCAATGTTTGAATTGGTCGAAAACCATGGGATGGATCTTGTCGATATGTTTAAGCTAGTTACGATTAATCCCGCAAGGGCAGTCAAGATGGAGGACGAAATTGGATCGATTCACGAAGGGAAAAAGGCTGACATACTTATCATTGAAAAAATTTCGGGTGATTTCCCTGTAATAACAACTGTGATTGTAGACGGAAAAATGATTCAAAAAACGAATTACAGGATCTGAATTTTAGAAAGCGGGTGGCAAAGTGGAGAACATATTGGAGATCAGTGATTTATCCAAGTCTTTTATTTTACATAATCAACGCAAGAATATCCATGCGGTCAGCGACATTACGATCACAGTGAAAAAAGGCGAATTCATTGGCATTGCAGGCAAGAGCGGCAGCGGAAAATCTACGATCCTAAAATCGATTTATGGTACCTATCGAGTTCAAAAAGGAGACATCCGGTATGAATCTTCCCACTATGGTGCGATTAATCTGGCAAAAGCTACTGAAAGGGAAATGATATACCTGCGTAAGCATGAGATAGGCTATGTATCCCAATTTTTAAATGTCATGCCAAGAACTACAGCAAGGCAGCTCGTTACCGGTGCCATCCTTGAAATGGGACAAACCAAGGAAATGGCCAATATCGAAACGGAAAAAATCCTCGACCACTTCGAAATAGGAAAAGAGCTATGGGACAGTTATCCTGCTACTTTTTCAGGAGGGGAGAAGCTAAGGTTAAATATAGCAAGAGCAATGGTGAAAAGGCCGCGGCTCCTCTTGTTGGATGAACCGACAGCAAGTTTGGATCACGATTCTAAATTGAAGGTGAAAACCCTGCTAGAACAGCTAATGAAAGAAGGAACGACCATGCTTGGTATTTTTCATGACTTGGAGTTCATGAATCGGTTAGTGAATAAAGAATATAGCATACACAATGGATGTTTCACTCAAGCCACTCAAAAAATTTAACGACGAATTCACACAAATTTTACTGAATATTCAGCCGCCTTAACGGCAGGTTAGCATTGTACCGGTATTGTTATATGGGAAGTGTTGAAATAAGACAAGATCTTTTAAATGGGAGGGAAGATTTAACGTGAAAAAATCGATGATGTCCATATTGATGTTAGTTATTTTGCTGGTGTTCACAGGCTGTTCTTCCACCAGTTCAACAGGTGCAAATGAAGATGATACATTAACCGTGGCATGGCTGCCAAATGAATCCGGGGAAGATTTAGGGGAAGCCCGCGATGAAATCGGGAAGATCTTGGAGGAAGCCACAGGAATGAAAGTCGAACATAAGACAACTACGGATTATAACATTGCAATAGAGGCAATTGCTAATGGAAACGCAGATTTAGCATTCCTGGGAGCGCAAGGATATATTGAAGCAAACAACAAAAACGATAGTGTTCAGCCTCTAGTTGTTCCAAGCGGTGAATCAGGTACGTTGGATGATGCAGTCTATAATAGCTGGCTGGCCGTTCAAAATGCAGATGACTATAAAATCAACGGCGAATACAAGATTGACGGAATTCAAGGGAAAAAGTTCTCTTTCGTATCAAATAGCTCTACGTCTGGCTTCAAAGTTCCTTCCACAGGAATCGTTGATTATTTTTCACAGCAAGATAAGTTTAAGGAATTAAAGGCCGAGGATTTATTGGAAGGCGGGAAAGATAAATTCTTCAGTGAAGTGCTTTATGGCGGTTCACACCAAGGATCGGCTGTTAATCTTTTGACAGGGAAAGCGGAAGTGGCAGCTTTTTGTGACACATGTGTCAATAATTATGTAGAGCTGGCTGATGGGGAAGAGAATAAAGCAGGTGCCGTGTATAAGGTTAAGAAGGATGCAGCTGAACCCTTCAACACAGTTGCAGATAAAACATTCTCACTCATTTCAGTGACTCCGGTTCTGAATGCACCTTTCGTTGTCAACACCGAATTAGTCAGTGAGGAAACACGTAAAAAAATTCTTGAAACGTTGATATCCGATGAAATGGCAAATAACGAGAAAGTTTTTGTACCGGGAAGATTCTAAGTCATCAGGTCTATTTAAACGGGTGAGCGGAAAAGAAAAAATGGTAGAAGTCGAGGATGACTGGTTCAATCCAATTCGGGAATTATCGAAATAAAGGCAATAAAATGCAGGAGGTTCATACATGAAAACATTATTGGAAGTGAAAAATGTCTCAAAACATTTTGGAAATGGTACAAAGGCGTTATCCAATATTGACTTCACTGTGAAAGAAGGAGAGTTCGTTTCCATCATAGGGCCATCAGGAGCAGGGAAATCAACTCTCCTTCGGTGCATCAATAGGATGATCGATGCTTCTAGCGGAGAAATCATTTTTGATAATGATCATGTATACAAGGTGAATAAAAGGGAGTTAAAGAAAGTACGCAGGAAAATAGGGATGGTTTTTCAACATTACAATCTTGTAAATAGACTAAGTGTGATTGAAAATACCCTGCATGGACGATTAGGCTATAAATCCACACTGGCTGGAATCCTTGGCCTTTATAGTGAAGAGGAGAAACTTCAGGCTGCTAAAGTTCTCCAAATTCTCGGTCTGGAAGATCTGATCTATAAAAGATCCGATCAGTTGAGCGGAGGCCAGAAACAACGGGTTGGCATTGCGCGGGCGCTTATCCAAAATCCTAAATTGCTATTATGCGATGAACCGATTGCCTCCCTTGACCCGAATTCTTCCAAAGTGATCATGGATCATTTAAGGAATATCTGCACTTCCATGGGAATCACAGTCGTAGTCAACCTGCATCAAGTCGATGTTGCCCTTAAATATTCGGATCGAATCATCGGTGTGAATGGCGGGAAGATTGTTTTCAATGGCACAACTCAAAATATTTCCTCAAATGATATCCATCAGATTTATGGATCAGATGAAGGAAAATTGATTTTTGATTTGGGAGGTTCCCATGTCGGCTGATGTTTTTGCAAAAAAGAGAAGAAATTCACTTGCATTGTTTTTGCTTATAGGGACTGCGACGGCTGTTTCCATTATCATTACAGAATTCAGCATCGCAAAAGGGGTTACTTCGGTTCCTAAGGCCATACAATGGTCGTTATCGAATTTTTATCCAACAAAGGATTCCCTTACCAAACTCCCGGACATTTTGATAAAGCTGAAAGAAACGCTTTTAATATCCATTGCTGCAACCACACTCGCAGGAATATTGGCCTTTGTATTTGCGATATTGGGTTCCAATACGACAAGGGTGAATGCTTTTTTCGGAGGGTTTAGCCGCGGGGTAGCCGTTTTATTTAGAAATATTGATGTCTCAATATGGGCGTTAGTTCTGTTATTTTCATTCGGACAGAGTTCCTTGACCGGCTATTTTGCTTTGTTTTTTGGATCTTTCGGTTTTTTAACACGAGCTTTCATTGAAACGATTGATGAAGTGAGCTGCAGTTCCGTAGAAGCTTTGCAGACTACCGGCGCAAGTTATCTAACCGTCATTTCGCAGTCTGTTATCCCTTCAGCCATTCCGCAAATGATCAGCTGGATACTTTTTATGATTGAAACGAATATCAGGAACGCAACATTGGTCGGACTGCTTACAGGATCGGGTATTGGTTTTACGTTTAATCTTTATTATAAAAACTTGAGTTATGACATTGCCAGTCTTGTCGTCATAACGATCATCATTTCGATATTATGTATTGAATTGATCTCAAATTATGTGAGGAGGGTGATTTTATAATGCAGGCAGAGGGTCCGATCAAACCATTTCCTTCTCCTACTGGCCAGGATATAGATAGAATGCTACTTGAACGACTATCCAAAAAGCCCTTCTCGAAATCCTCGATCGCCATTAGGTTGAGTGTGCTGGTACTAGCAGTTTTGACCATATACGCTTTTGCCAGTTTTGATTATAAGGATGTAAAACTGTGGGACGCGCTATTATTGACCGTCGATAATTTGAAGACCATGTTTTTTGAGCCGCATTTGAAGCACTTTACCTTCACCCAAGCGCTTTATCAGGTGTCGGTTACATTAGGCTTAGCTTTCTTAACGACAATATTTGGTGCAATCATTGCCCTGATGTTGGGACTATTAGCGGCTGGAAATATCTCGTCCAAGTCATTATCGATTGTCATAAAGGGATCGGTGGCCCTGATTAGAGCCGTGCCTACCGTGTTATGGGTCCTCATTTTTGCAGTCGCTGCAGGGTTGGGCAGTGTAGCGGCAGTTATAGGGATGACGTTTCACTCCATAAGTTACCTTGTAAAGGCCTACTCGGAATCCTTTGAGGAAATTGATAAAGGTGCTATAGAAGCCCTGCAAGCAAGCGGTGCGAATTGGTGGCAAATCGTGTTCCAAGTCATCATTCCATCATCGATCACATATATCATTTCATGGACTTTCATGCGCTTTGAAATCAATTTTGCAGTGGCGGTCGCAATGGGAGCAGCGGCAGGCGCAGGAGGAATCGGTTTCGATATGTTCATGGCAAGTGGATTTTACTTTGACTTGAGTGAAATTGGAGCAATCACTTATTTTATCCTGATGATTGCAATCTGTCTTGAAATCTTCGCAACACAAATCAAAAGGAAACTAAAAGTATCATCTTGATGCTAGAATAGGGAAATATGGGTGCTGACACAATCTATCAATTTGGTGCAGCCCCCGACAGTCCGTTCGTTTCATAGAATGCATGAAAGGAGACCACAAAATGAAGTGGTCTCAGTTTGTAGACAAATGGTGTTCTATCTGAATTTTTAAAGAAGTTGATTGGAGCGGAAGGTACGAGACTCCTGCTTAGAAAAGCGAGTGCCTGGAGGAAACGTACAAAATTGTAAAAAGCCTTACATTCTTAGACCGCAAAATGAAGTTTGGTAATCGACTTACATGTTGTCATTGCCTGAAAGGTTATATAAGGGCGGACTTTATTTCTTGTATCTGCTTGATATGCCTTTGTTCATGCAAGGATAATAATTCAATCCATTGATCCAATGAGAGGTCCCCGAACAGGGGATGCTTGGCTTTCTTTCTATTTAACAAGATATCTGAATCCATATCATAAAGAACCTGTAATAATCGATCCCTTGATTCTCCCAGCAAATCCATAAGGCTCGATAATTGAAATGGGGTTGAAGAGGGTGAAACGATGTCAGGGGCTACGAATTTCTTTGTTCTATTAGTTACCAGGTAAATGTTTTTTTGAATGATATTATTAAAATCCCTTTCCCGAATGCCATTTGCTATAGCTTCTGTAAAAACCTGTTCCGTAAGATATAAATGATGGCAAATTTGGGCGATGCCCCATACTTCAGGTACTGGCTTATGGTGAAGCATTTTTTCATCCAACTCCGTAATTTCCTCTATTAACTGTTTTCTTGATTCGAATAGCAAATCATACTCGATAAAATTCATGAGAACTCCCCTTTTGTGATACCCCCATATGAAAGCATCACTGAATTTTTGATATAGGAAAAAACAAAGGGATATCTGACTGCATAAAGAATGCATAAAAACTACGGGAAAAACACCTGGTCTAAAGTGGATTCAAGATGATTGAAGGATTGTGACACTATGTTTTGAAGCATGGTTTCTATTTAATAAAGAGTGTTAAAAGATATCTCTCATAGTACAACGAAAATGTTTCATTGGTATTTATAATTTTGAGGAAGAAATACAGATCTGAAGTCAGGTCTGCATTTCCAGGAGAATCATTTTTTCAGGAGCGTTGATACCCTAATGCCTATGCACATTACTTAAGTTTATGCCTGTAATTGACGCATTACTTGGTTAACGGAAACCTTAATGGGATGGATATCTTTTGAATTCCATAATAAAAGTCCTTGATTAAGTGAAATGAAGTAAATGGCCAGTTCCAATGGGTCACCCTCCACAAAAATTCCATCCTGCTGTCCTTTACTGATAATACGGGCAATCCCTTTCATGGCTGTAGCATATTTTTGGTTCAATTCTTGTTTAATCTCATTAGAGAGCGTATCAGAATGTTGAGCTTCAATAACAAGAACACGGCGGTCCAAGGCTTCCTCTAGTGAACCGGAAAAAGTAAGCTCGGTGAACCAAACCAGTTGATCCCAAGGTGTGCCCTTTCTATTTTCCGCTTCATGCACTGTTTCAATAAACATATCCAGTACGTTCATGATGATGGAAACATAAATATTCTCTTTTGACTTGAAGTAATGATAAAAGAGTCCATGACTTAAGTTCACGGATGATGTAATATCGCTGATTTTTGTTGCAGCAAAGCCCTTGCGTGCGAAAATCTTCAGTGCAGCACTACTGATTTCTTCATAGCGTTGATCTCGAATAATCTTAAATTGTTCATCATTTTTTGGTGCCATCGTTGATTCCTCACTTGCTGAATAATATTTCATCATTGTTGCATATGAACTGATTATAAAAAAAAGGCCGGTAGGAAATTTTTCAGTTTATAAACACTCTACCATATAAGTTAAAAGTTTATCATAAAAAATGGTGATGGGGATTTTTAACATTCACACTAACTTATTTCGATGGAAAAGGGAGGTTATCCTTGTTCTTTAGCGAATGATTTTTTTGATTGACTCACCAGTCAACTTTTTGATTGACTTGTAAGTCAACGTTATATATTATTGGTTCATGCTAGTGTGCATATTCACAATGCTGATGTAAAAAGCATGATTGAATGATTTATGCATGGAGAAGCAGTTCTTTGCATTTCAAAAAATACATGTATTAAAAGGGGATAGAAAAATGAGTAGACTTCAAGGGAAAACCGCTATCATCACTGGGGCAGCTGGCGGTATTGGTAAAGGTATGGCCATGGCTTTTGTTAAAGAAGGAGCAAAAGTGGCAATCATCGATTTAAATGAAGAACTTGGGAACCAAACGATAAAAGAATTACAAGAATATCAACCAGAATCCATATTCATCCAAGCTAATCTTGCAGAGCATGAGAAATTGGCTTCAATCGTTAAAGAAGTGGCTGATCAATTCGGGAAAATTGATATCTTGGTAAATAATGCACACGCTTCAAGAATGGCTTCCATTGCTGACACAACACAAAAAGAATTGGATTTATCCTTTAATACTGGATTCTATCCAACCTTCTACTTCATGCAAGCTGCATTGCCTTACTTAAAGGAAACACAGGGCAAAATCATTAACTTTGCATCAGGTGCCGGGATTAATGGTGATGTCAATCAAGGTACGTATGCAGCAGCAAAAGAAGCAATCCGTGGAATTACCCGTGTTGCAGCAAATGAATTCGGTCCATTCGGCATCAATGTAAATATCATTGCCCCGATTGCCAAATCACCTGGCATGCTTCAATGGGCAGAAGAACAACCAGAATATTATCAAAACATGCTAGCTAAAATTCCTCTAAGAAGACTTGGTGAGCTTGAAAGTGACATCGGACGTACAGCTGTATTCTTGGCTAGTGAGGATTCTGATTATATTACTGGTCAAACAATCATGGTGGATGGCGGTTCCATTAAATTACGTTAAGTGGATGATAGCTTGGTGTTTATCGGCCAAGAAATCCGTTATTAAACAATAATAGCCATTAATAACCAGTAGTATTTCGTTCAAATCGATAACGCTACTGGCTTTACTGAGGAGATGTTGATGCAATTCGCGAACTTAGGGGAAACATCAATGAGTAAGAAGAAAAAAATCCATTTTGCTTGGTGGCTATTAGCTGGATTAGCTATTATGGTCGGTATCGCCAAAGGCGGCATTATGACTGCAGGCGGATTGTTTTTGACACCTATGACAGAGGATTTGGGCATTATGGGAAGCTTATCCCCGTACTTCAGTATTTCATCAATCTCACCATGATTTTCCTGCCGATTGCAGGCAAAATGATGGCGAAATATGATATTAGATTAATATTAGTGTTAGGAGTTATTTTACAAGCAGGATCATTCGCTTCACAGGTAGCTATACATCCGTACTCTATGCGATTGCTATCATGTTAATCATCAATTTAGCATTGATCATCCTTGCTTTCAAAGGGAAAAATAAACTCGAGAAAGCTGGGCATTGGAATTGATTTTTTCTTTGGCATGAGCCAAGATATTAAAAAGGGCGGGAGAATTATTTCCCGTCCTTTTTCTCTTGAATAAGGAAACAATAAGAAAAGTTGCTAACGCAATGGGGAGCTTATAAAATGAGGATGGACAACATGAACGAGGATGGTGTATGACAATGGCTAAAACAATAGTAGAAAAACTGAATTTACATAAATATGAAAGTGTGGCAGTCTTGAATCTGCCAGCTGGGGCGGATTATTTAGCAGAGCTGCCGGATTACGATACAGAGCTTACTGAAAATGCCTATGATCTTATATTTGCTTTTGTATTGGATATGGATTCTTTAAAAGGAATCGTGGATAAGGTGATCGAGAATAATCATTTGAGTAAAAACGGCTATATTTATTTGGCTTACCCAAAGAAAGGTAATAAAGAATATGCTACATATATTCATCGTGATGATCTGATGCAAGGCCTTGGTGCGGATGATGATGGCTATGTTGGCCCGAGTGACCTGAAGTTTGCACGTATGGTCGGGTTGGATGATGTCTTTACGGTAGTCGGACTGAAAGAAGACTCGAAAAATAGGAACCGTCCATCTACTAAAGCAAGCCAATCAGTAGATGATTATATCGAAATGATTTCCGAAATTGAGAAAGATTTGCAGGATTCTCCTGATTTGCTTGCGTTCTATCAATCACTTACCCCGGGGTATCGCAAGGATTGGGCCCGTTACGTGTATAGTGCAAAACAAGAGGCTACCCAAGTGAAACGGCGCAAGGAAATGAAAACGATTTTAGGAGAAGGTTACAAGAGCAGGGATCTATATCGTAGAAATAAATGAGGGTGGGGAATGTTCTTCCATTCTCTTTTTTTCATGTTCTGTTCATCCTATCAAAAGCATATACTAGACCGAATCCGAACTTAAATCGTAATAATTTTGATTTGCGAGGTGACAGAATATGCTTTTGAAACGATACACGGGAAATTTGCTGTTAGTGCTGCTGCTTTTTTCGATGCTTGCATTCTTTTTCCTAGGCGATGTATTCATTCCCGAAGCGCTTGATTTCTCGGGCTACCCGATGCTTCACTCTGTGTTCGTCGTGTTTTTGGGATTGTTTTTAGAATCGATTCCTTTCCTGTTCCTGGGGGCCATTGCTTCATCGTTCATCCAGTTGTTCATCAGTGAAGAAATCATTCAGCGGATGATACCAAAAAGACCCCTGATGGCCATTTTTGCTACGATAGGGGCGGCGCTGGTCATTCCGGTTTGCGAATGTGCAATCATCCCGGTCGTCCGGAGATTGATCCAAAAGGGTGTCCCGGTCCATGCAGGTGTGGTCTTGCTCGTAACTGCCCCAATATTGAATGTCATCGTGTTCGGTTCAACTTATTATGCGTTCCAAAATAATCCGGCCATTCTATATGGAAGAATTATTCTTTGTGTCCTGACGGCCATAATTGCAGGTTTATTCATTCATATATTCAGCACGAAAGATGTGGTGAAAGAGGAGAGGCTGGAACTGGTACACGGGCATGAACATGATCTTCAGTCCAGTAAATGGACAAGCTTTTTGGAACATACTTCACAGGAGTTTTTTATGGTCGGCAGATACTTTATCATCGGGGCCTTGTTTGCCAGTGTATTTCAAGTGTTTATGGATCGGTCCGTAATGGCCGGTATTGGTCAGGCGCCAATAAAAGGCACGGCATTGATGATGGGCATTGCATTTTTGCTTTCACTCTGTTCATCAGCCGATGCATTCGTTGCTGCCTCCTTTTCCCATAGCTTTCTGCCAGGCTCCATACTCGGTTTCCTTGTATTTGGTCCCATGCTGGATTTGAAAAATGTCCTGATCATGATGTCCTGTTTTAAACGGAGCTTCGTCGTCATGTATGTCCTGCTTGTTTTCGCAGTCGTCTTCAGCCTATGCCTGATTGCAAGTGGATTGATCAGTAAGGGGGGCTTCTGATGAAACGTTTATTTATCCAGAGACTTGAAGGATTACTGCTGCTTGGACTGGGTCTCATGATCTTTAAATTGTATGTTTCAGGATATTTAACGAAATTGATTGCACCCAAAATGATTCCATATGCATTGGCGGCGCTTTTTGCCTTTTTAGTGATCAGCCTTATCCGAATGAAAAAACAAAAACAAGGTGGACATCATTGTGATTGCGGATCGAATGGAGAGTCTTCCTTTTCCGCACTGGTCCTGAATTATAGTTTGTTCTTCATTCCGATTCTTCTGGGCTTCATCTTGACCGATTTTACATTAAGCGGGGAAGTGCTGGCGAAAAGGGGGCTGGCGAAGCAGCAGACACAGATGGTAAGTTCATATGATTCAGGGAAACATGCGAATGGGGAGAAAATCTCGGTAACCGATGATAATTATTTTGAAGTACTGGATGATTTACTGAACAACCTCGATACGATCGAGGGGAAGGAAATAGAGATTTCGGGGTTCATATACCGTGAGGATACATTTAAGAAAAAACAAATGGCCATCTCCCGCCTCTCCATGTCCTGCTGTGTGGTCGATGCCACGTTATATGGATATATGGTCAACGGGAATGTGGAAGGAATGAAGACGAATGATTGGTATACGATTACAGGGACATTAAAAAAAGGAAGGTATAAAGGGGAGCCCGTACCTGTGATCGATTTAAAGGAGTCGAAGAAAATAAAGGCACCCGAAGAAGCTTATTTATATGAAAATGTACAAATCATTCAGTAGAATTGGAAAATCCGGCAAAAGATGCTTTTGACAGTCCGGAAAATCGTGCACTGCGGTCGAAAAAACGGAAACGGCGCCATTTGTTCAGGAGCACGTAACATAGTATAATGACCTTACCATGGATAGGGCGTAAGGGGGGATAATCATGTCTTCAGGTAATCGAAATAATCAAATCGGACCGCCGCGTTTCGCTATTGCCATTCACTCTCTGGTTTGGCTCGCACAAAGCGAAAAGCTCCTGACAAGTTCGGCAATCGCCTTAAAGGTGAAGTCACACGCCACTTTTTTAAGAAGGGTGATGGCCCAGCTTGCAGCTGCGGGGATCGTTGAAACAAAGGAAGGACGGGAAGGCGGATATAGCTTGAAGGTGCCTGCGTCTCAGCTTACTTTGGCGGATGTGTATCAAGCGGTAAGGCCGGAATGCCTTGTTTGTATGGAAACGAGCGAATGCGGTGAAGTCGGGAAGCAGCTGGATACGGCATTGGAGGAAATCATGAACGAAGCCGAAAAGGAAACATTGCGCCTGCTAAAGGGCTATACATTGGAAGAATTCATGAAAAAAGTCGACTTCACCAATTTTGAAAATGAGTGTCTGGGGTAATATCCTTGCAAGAGGATACCCAGGATTATATAATGTGCTTAATGCGATTGCACTTAAAACGAGGAGGTAGTTACATGAAGGTGGAAATTTGGTCGGATTATCAATGTCCGTTCTGTTATATAGGAAAGCGTAGATTCGAAGAGGCGTTAAAGCAGTTTGAAAATAATGATCAGGTAGAGGTCTCATTTCGCAGTTTTGAGTTGAATCCAGAGGCTGAGCGGGATATCAATATGACTCAAAATGAAATGTTGGCCAAGAAATACGGCATGTCCCAAGCGCAGGTGGAAGCGAGCAGCCAAAACCTGACGCAACAGGCTAAAGAATTGGGACTCGATTATCATTTGGACAAAGTGGTCTTAACCAATTCGTTCGATGCTCATCGCTTGATGCACTTTGCTGAATCGAAGGGTAAAGAGAAAGAAATGAATGAACGCCTATTTAAAGCTTACTTTACCGAAGGCAAACATATTGGCGATCACGCTACATTGGCTAGTTTGGCTGAAGAGGCCGGCCTTGAAAAGTCCGAGACGGAGACCATGCTGGCAGGAACGGCTTTCACGGCAGAGGTTAGGGGAAATGAGCAAGAAGGAAGCCTGCTTGGTATTACAGGTGTGCCCTTCTTCGTCATTAACCGCAAGTATGGAATCTCCGGCGCCCAGCCAACGGAAGCATTCCTGGATACGCTAAAAAAAGTATGGGCTGAGGAAAATCCGCTTACAATCGTGAATGATCCAGCAACAGGCGACACCTGTACGGACGGTTCTTGTAACGTGCCTGAAAAATAATGCAGATATGAAGAAGGGGACCCAAAACTGGGTCTCCTTCTTTACTTAAAAAGGAAATGTTATGTACGGCAAAGAATATAGTATATAGGATGGATTTTCGAAAAAGTCCGAAATGAAAGGGAGCTAAGATGTGTATATAATGATTGGAATACTAGTCTTCGTGATTGCCTGTGCAGTAACTGCCAAACTAATTTCCTATAAATATTGGACATGTATCTATACGGCATTCGGGAATGAAAATTATTTTAAAGTGGTTGCGAAATTGGAAAGGGAAGGGATACGATTCAAAACGAAAACGCCTATGAATTTAGGCT
>NZ_JBHVQU010000076.1:0-19329 GCF_042886655.1 Peribacillus sp. NPDC058002
GATTTAAAATTTTCCAATTAAACTCCTACTTTCGACTACTTTGGTTTTATTTAAATGAAAAAAATATATAATAATTAAAGATAAATTATGAAAAAAGTAACCTTGGACCTATTGCTGAAGTTTTCGTGGTGGAAATTACCACATATTTTTTACAAAATTTATGTTATTCTATTGGGAAAGAAATCGCTTGTCCTAGAATATACATATAATAGATAGGTCTAACGGATCTGAAAAAAGGTGGTTTTTTTAGTGAAGACGGTCTTTTCTTCAACTGAAGAACAAGAGCAAGAAATAGCGAGTCTCGTTTCTCGTTTCTACGAATCTGTATTTCCAACATACTTTACGGAAAGTGAAATTCTTCATTTTCGCGAGATTGGCGTTTTAGAACCCAATCAAAGTTCTGTTACTTACTTGGCAACATTAAGAGACGCATTTCAAGTAATGACATGCCTTCAAGTTCTTATGTCGATATTAGACAAACAAAAGAGAGAAGATTTTATAATGATGGAATCTAAATCTGAAGAATTGTTCCAACATAACATCACACTATTGAATGAATGCGGAATATTCTTCCCCTTTTATTATGACCATTTTTCAAGTATAAACCAAGAAGCGAATAATGATATGCAGATGATGGACATCCAGGTGGCGAATCAATATTTAGTATAGGGTAAAAAAAACGAGCCGGCTATAACGGGAGAAGCATTTCCGTTAGGGCCGGCTCATTTTTTCATTCTTAATTAATATCATGGTCCTCGAACCATTTCTCGAACGTTACTTCATCATTAAAACCGACGATTCGCTCTTGTTCTTCACCATTTTTATAGTGAACGATGGTCGGGGTCTTTTTGATGCCATAATCGCTCCATCCTTGTTCAAACTCCAAAAGATTGAATTGAACAAGATCAATACCCAACTTCTCGGCCAAAGGTGCTACGACTGGCGTGGTTTTTTGACTGGTTGAATTCGTAGGACTATAGAAATAAACGGTCACGTCTTTACTATCTTGGAGGTCCTTCTCCAACTCTACAGGAAGGATCAAATTTTGATAATTGGGGTCATCCAGCTGATCGACAGTGGCAGGTTTAAGCTTATCCTTGCCGTATGGATTTCCTTTTGATTTTTCTTCTTTTTTCATGTTTGTAAAAACGCCCAGCAGGACAAAAAGGGCGACGATTATCACTAAAAATATAGCCATTTTCTTCATTAACCTGCAACCTCCTTGGATCTTGTCCATACGATGTAAATAATAATGACGAATGCAGTCAAGGCTAGAACGTGATGGTGATGAAACCAATACGTTTATATATTGTCCTGTACATGGAACCCTTCCTCATGCAAGGGTGTGTTCGGGAAAGAATGAAACCTTTGCAAAATAATGATACGTGAAAATGTATGCACCGATGCTGTTACTATCCTGGTAAGCAAATCCAATGATCTTATCGAATGATTGCAATTCCTAAAATGATCGTAAAAGGATACGTCGCTGATACCAACAGAGCGCAAACGGTTCATTTTGCTTAATTTCAGAGAAATAAAAGCTTCCAAACATAGCAATGATGGAGCAGCCAAGGCCAAAGTTAATAGGTTTTCCCCATTGCAAATAGTCTTGTTCATGGTTCCTCTTCCCCATCTCTTTTTGCTCTCATGAAAAGTATAGTATGTATGGACGGGGTCTGTAAAATATATATTCTTTTTATCGGGGATTGAGTATGGTTTTTATCCATGCAATTTTGAAATACATGGGTAGGTTCAGTTGTTTTAATTTTTGAATAAGGGGTATAATTCTTATGGAAGAGATTAAAGGAGTATGAGGAAAATGCCCAATTTGGACCTGCATAAATATGAAAAAATAATGGAAATACGTAATATGAGGCTAGGAGACATAGATGAAATAATTGCTTTGCAGTCGAGTTGCTTTCCTGGAATGGTTCCCTGGAAGCGAGATCAGCTTGAGAGTCATCTGGCAATTTTTCCGGAAGGACAGTTTGTGGCTGAATATGATGGAAAAGTGATTGGCTCATGTTCCAGTCTCATTATTAATTTTGACGAATATGATGACCGACATACATGGGATGATGTAACAGATAATGGATACATCACGAATCATAATCCGGACGGTTATAATTTATATGGGATCGAGGTCATGGTCCATCCTAAATTCCGCAGGATGAAAATAGGTCAAAGACTATATGATTCACGAAAAGAACTTGTTGCCCATTTGAATTTAAAAAGCATCATTATCGGCGGCAGGATCCCCAATTACCATAAACATGCGGATGAACTGTTACCAAGGGAATATGTGAAAGAAGTGCAATTGCATAAAATATATGATCCGGTTCTTTCGTTCCAGCTTTTAAATGGGTTCACGCTTATGAGGATCAATCCGAATTATTTACCGGATGATCTGCAATCGAATAAGTATGCTACGCTCATGGAGTGGAATAACGTCGATTATCAACCGAAAACAAAACGTTATTATAAAACATCAGAACCGGTAAGGGTTTGCGTCGTGCAGTACATGCTGCGTAAAATCGATTCATTCGAAGACTTCGCTAACCAAGTCGAGTATTTTACCGACGTTGCTTCGGATGCCAATGCGGATTTCGCCGTGTTCCCGGAATTATTCACCACCCAGCTGATGTCTTTCTTGAATGAAAGATCACCAAGCTTGGCTGTACGGAAACTGTCGGATTTCACGGAGCAGTACATTGAATTGTTTACCACTTTAGCTGTAAGGTATAACGTCAATATCATCGGCGGCTCCCATTTCGTAAAAGAAGATGATGATAATATCTATAATATCGCTTATTTATTCCGTCGCGATGGAACGATTGAAAAGCAATATAAAATTCATATCACACCAAATGAAAGAAAATGGTGGGGAATTAACGCTGGTGACCGCGTTCGAGTCTTTGATACGGACTGTGGAAAAATCGCCATACAGATTTGTTATGATATTGAGTTTCCGGAACTCGCCCGGATTGCTACCGACATGGGAGCCAAAATCATATTCACTCCATTTTGTACGGAAGACAGGCAAGGCTACCTGCGAGTTCGTTATTGTGCTCAGGCCCGTGCCGTGGAAAACCAAATTTATACCGTCATTTCCGGAACGGTCGGGAATCTTCCGCAAACGGAAAATATGGATATTCAGTATGCCCAATCGGGAATCTTCGCTCCATCGGATTTCGAATTTGCGCGTGATGGCATAGTCGGGGAAACCAGCCCGAACCTTGAGATGGTCCTGATTGGCGATGTTGATTTGGAGATCTTAAGGCGGGAGCGACAGTCCGGTACTGTAAGGCAATTGAAAGATCGCCGCCATGATATATACAATCTGCATTACAAAGATGGCGAAAAATAAAGAGGTAAAAGAGCTCGTGATGTGAAGAACGCTAGAGGTGGTTCTTTTCATTACGAGCCTTTACTTCATTTATTGGAATAAATATGATAATTTTGTATATGTAAGGAAGATACATAATCATTACTAATAAGGCGTTGGGAGGAGATGTTGGAGATGGATTGGAAATCTTTATATACCACATGGGCAGGGTACCAGAATTTAAATGGGGAATTACGTGTCCTCCTTGAGGAAATGCAGCGGGATGAAGCAAAACTCGAAGATGCCTTTTATAAAAATTTAGAATTTGGAACAGGCGGGATGCGTGGGGAAATCGGAGCGGGAACGAACCGGATGAATCTTTACACTGTAAGGAAGGCTACGGTTGGGTTGGCTCAATATATCTCTTCGTTTGGGGAAGAAGCAAAAGGAAGAGGGGCTGTGATCGCTTATGATTCGAGGCATAAGTCCCCGGAATTTGCACTCGAAGCAGCTAAGACCTTGGCTACATTTGGTGTGAAGGCTTATTTATTCGATGAATTGCGTCCGACTCCGGAATTGTCATTTGCGGTTCGCGAGTTGAATGCTTTTGCTGGAATCGTCATCACGGCAAGCCACAATCCGCCTGAATATAATGGTTACAAGGTTTATGGGCAGGATGGGGCACAATTACCCCCGGAAGCAGCCGATCAAGTGATCAGCTACGTGAATGCCATTGAAAATGAGCTTGAAATTCAGATTGAAGAAGCTGGTATCCTTAAAAGGAAGGGCCTCATCGAAATGGTCGGGGAGGAATTGGATGCGGCATATAACCGTGAGTTGCTCACAGTTCCCGAGAATCCGCAGCTTGCCGAGGAAATAGATGTGTCAATCGTCTTTACACCGCTTCATGGAACGGCCAATAAATCCGTCAGGCGCGCACTGCAAAGCTTAGGGTATCAAAATTTGCATATCGTCAAGGAGCAGGAATTACCAGATCCGGATTTTTCGACAGTTAAGTCACCAAATCCTGAGGAACCAGCTGCATTTGAAATGGCCATCGAACTTGGAAACAAAGTGGAAGCGGATTTATTGATCGCAACTGACCCAGATGCCGATCGGCTTGGAATTGCCGTGAAAAACGAAGTAGGTCAATATGTTGTCCTGACTGGAAATCAAACAGGTGCACTTTTCCTGGACTATTTACTGTCCCAGAAAAATGAAAAAGGGAAGATTCCTCAAAATGGAGTCGTCTTAAAAACCATCGTCACTTCAGAAATCGGTCGGGCGATTGCCGAGTCATATGGCTTGAAGACGGTTGATGTACTTACCGGGTTTAAGTTCATCGCCGAGAAAATAAATCAATATCATGTAAGCGGGGAAAATAGCTTTTTGTTCGGATACGAAGAAAGCTACGGTTACCTGATTAAAGACTTTGCACGTGATAAGGATGCCATTCAAGCCGCAGTGCTGGCTGTTGAAGTCTGTGCTCATTATAAAAAGCAGGGATTGACACTATATGAAGGGTTACTGAATGTGTTTGAAAAATACGGCTATTACTTGGAAGGATTGCGTTCATTGACTTTAAAGGGCATAGAGGGAGCGAAACAGATTTCTGGAATATTGAATCAATTCCGTCAAAATCCCCCTTCCCGAATAGCTGGCATTCCGGTAGTTGCTGAAGAAGACTATCAACGCAGCAAAAAGCGTACATTACTTTCGAATGATGAAGATTTGATCGAACTTCCGAAATCAAATGTATTGAAGTATTTCCTTGAAGATGGTACATGGGTTTGCCTCCGTCCTTCTGGCACTGAACCGAAAATTAAATTCTATTTCGGTGTCCAAGGTAAATCAATGACAGAAGCTGAGTCCAAGTTATCGGGAGTCATGGAAGATTTCATGAGCAAGATTGAGGCGTTGGTTTAAATATATGAAAGCTAAACGAAAGACCCTTTTCGGTCTTTCGTTTTTTGTGATGGGAAATTTTCAGCAGCATGAATGATCAAAACTCTAGGAAATTCCGTTTCCGGTTTGGTATACTGTATTGGCGACTGATCTCGGAAAACATCGGGAATAATGGAGGTATAAATTCATGAAATTAGTAATCATTAACGGTTCACCACGTAAACAAGGGCGTACGGGGATAGCCTCACGCTACATATCCAAGAAATACGGAGCGGAACTTATTGATTTAAGCAATAGTGAAATCCCTTTATATTCAGGTGAAGGTGAGCAATATCAATTGGATGTGATTCAAGGTCTTCGGAAAAGCATCGAGGAAGCGGATGGCGTAATCCTGACCACTCCGGAATATCATGGTTCCATGAGCGGAGCCTTGAAAAATGCCTTGGATTTTCTAAGCAGTGAGCAATTCACGCATAAACCAGTTGCACTTTTGGCTGTCTCCGGCGGAGGTAAAGGTGGAATCAACGCCTTGAATTCCATGAGGACAGTGGGTCGAAGCCTTTATGCAAATGTGATCGCTAAACAATTGGTGCTTGATCCACATTGCTTCGATTACGAAAATGATGGTTTATTTGAAGAATCTGCCGTCCTTGTAGAAGGTATGATTGAAGAGCTTAAAATGTATGCAACTTCATATACTGCAATGAAAAAATAATGAAAATGGGGGTCAGGTATTTAAATACCTGACCCTTCCTTGTTTATAGGGTTTCACCAGCCAAAGTTATATCCCCGATAATTAATCCTCTTGTATAAATTTTCCCGTTTTGCAAAAACTATAGTTGATTTTAGCTTGGAAGTTCACTTAAATAATCACTTGTTTGTTCTGCCGCATGATCCAGATAGCGAAGCAGTGCATACAGCTGGGATTGGATGATTTGATAATCATGCTCAAACCTGTAAGCATGCAAAAAATGTTCTATTTTTTTCGAAAGAAAGTGATCTTTCGTTCGAACCATCAATACTAACAAGCTGTCCCAATCAGAACGGTGTGTGTGAAACAATGCCTGATCATAATCCGCAATCCTCATGTTCTTCTCCCCCTTAATAAGGAGCTATTTGTATTTTGTTCAGATATGAAAGAACATTTCCTTACAATAAGTGGCGATGTATTTGGACCGCGGTTGTTGCTTTTTTCCTGAATAAAAATAAAAGGTGAGTGCATGAGGAAAATACTGGTAATAGGAATGTTAGTGCTGCTTTTTTTTCCTGAACCATCGCTGGCGGCAAAAGTGTATTCCCCTGAACAGATGGAAATGGATCTGCAGGGAATCCAAAAGCAGTATGAAGTTAACGTTAAAATAATTGGGCAAACTGAAAAAGGGAAAAATATAAAGGCAGTCAAATTAGGAAAAGGAAAAAGATCGATTTTGCTGGTGGGATCACATCATGGAAGGGAATGGCTCAGTTCCATACTTTTAATGCGCATGCTTGAAGAGTATGCAGCCGCCTATCAAGCGGGCAAACCAGTTGGAGAATACCGGACGGAATCATTAGATGAAGTGAGCATCTGGTTCATTCCGATGCTGAATCCAGATGGAGTAAGCATCCAGCAAGGAGATCTCTCCAACTTAAATGTTTTTGAAAAGGCTGCAGTATGGAAAATGAACCGATTTAGCAGGAATTGGTCCAGGTGGAAAGCCAACGCTAAAGGCATTGATTTAAATAGGCAGTATCCGGCTGGATGGCAAGAAGTCATGAGTGATGAAACAAAACCAACGTATCAATTTTATAAAGGCGGAAAACCATTAGAAGCAGCTGAAGTAAAAGCGCTTACGGACTTCACGAAGGAGATCGATCCCCTTATTGCTGTTTCCTACCATACCTCAGGAAGGGAAATCTTTTGGCATTACAAAAACAAACGGAAAAATATGGCGAGGGATTATGGAATTGCCAAAAAAACTGCCGAATTGACTGGATATGAACTGACTTTTCCGGAAAAAGAAGCGGTAGGAAGCGGATTTACGGATTGGTTCATCACTGAATTCCGCCGCCCGGGAATGACGATCGAGCTTAGTTATTTAGTGGATGAAACCAATCCGCCGTTGGCTGTGTTTCCTGAGGAGTGGAAAAGGAATCGATTGGTTGGAATCATGCTTGTAAAAGAAGCGGAGCAGCTGCATAACAACTGAACAATTTTACATAATAATACTAAGCGGAAAGTATAAGGAGGAAAAGATTTTGAAAAAAGTCAGCGTGTTGCTAATGGGGATTTTTTTGATCATGCAAGCAGGTGCCATTTCAGCACAGGCCCAAAAACCAGATTACGAAAAATACGGAAAGATTGCAATTACAGTTGTGCAGGCAGATTATCCTGAAGTTGAGATTAATGATTACGAATATAAGGGCAGAAAAACTGTATCGAAAAATCTCGTCGAAGACGTTTTCAGATTTTTGGTCGATGACAAAGGTCAGAAGTTCAATGTCATCGTGACCGTACAACATGATTTGAAAAATGAAAAATTACTTAGTTTGAAGGTCACGGAGCAAAAAGAGAAGTGAGGTCAGAACAAACGGAAAATTCTAGGTAGGCATCTTACGGGACATCTTCACCTCGAGAAGATGTTTTTTTCTGATTTCTTTTATAGGTTGTCTGGAAAATGGTGAATACCGGATTAGTTGTTAATTGAAAGTGATTCACATCCGTTCAGCTGCCATGAAGTTTTCATTGCATTTATGAGCAGCTAACCAGTATAGTTAGTATCAGATTGAAACAATAAGCTTGATTGTAGGGGTATTAGAAAATGAGAAGGTTTAAGAAAGTTTATGTGGAAATTACGAATATATGTAATTTGAAGTGTAATTTTTGTCCAAGTTCCAGCTTGCAAAGGACCCTGAAATTCATGGATCCTGAAGGGTTTACGGATGTAATCAAGAAAATCAAACCACACACCGATCATATTTATTTTCATCTGATGGGTGAACCATTTTTAAATAAAAATTTGGGTACATTCCTGGATATCAGTGCTGAAAATGACCTGAAGGTTAATATTACAACGAACGGTACTTTGATTCAAAAGGTCAAAGACAAGCTGCTCTCCAAAAAAGCCCTTCGGCAGGTGAATATTTCACTTCATAGCTTTGAGGCAAACGATACGAGCAATAGTCTTGATTCTTATGTCAGTAATATTGCCGATTTCATAAATGAAGCAAATGAAAAAAGCGAAGTGATTTGTGCCATTCGTTTATGGAATATGGATACGGCTGAATTAAAAGCGAGTAATGGCCTGAACGACGATATTCTTAGCATGCTGGAGGAGAAGCTTTCATTGGACATTCGCTTAAGTGAAGCTCTTCAGCAAAAGAATAATATTAAGTTGAAGGACCGGGTTTATATAAACATGGCCGAAAAATTCGAGTGGCCGGAATTGGACCGTGACATTATCGATGAAAATATTTTCTGCTATGCCCTTAGAGATCAGTTAGGCATCTTGGTGGATGGTACAGTGGTACCTTGTTGCTTGGATAGTGAAGGGAAAATACCGCTTGGAAATATATTCGAAACATCACTTGAAGACATTTTAAATGGTGAACGGGCGAAAAATATGTACGATGGTTTTTCAAGAAGATGTGCAGTTGAAGAATTATGTAAACGCTGTGGCTATGCAAAGCGCCATAAAAAATAAGATTAAGAAAAACCACGGAGTCCATCTTCGTGGTTTTTTGAGTGATTGAATGATATTGCTCCTTCTTTTTTATTAAAAATTCAGAATATTATTGTTTTATTGGAAGTCCCGTGATAAAATACTCACTATTATTGATGAAGTGATAACTTCATATTGTCATATAAAAAGTATTGGATTCATATCTTGCTTCAGAGGGGATGTTTTATGGATTTACAGCAAAAGGTTAAAGAAGTATTCCCTAGTTTATCCACTGGTCAAAAAAAGGTAGCAAAATACTTGTTAGTGCATTCACATACATTTGCAGTCACTTCAGCTCAAGAGCTCGGTAAGGATATAGGGGTGAGTGAAACGACCATCATCCGCTTTTGCTATTCATTGGGGTTAAGTGGATATGCGGAACTTCAAAAACTTATTCGCAATCAATTGATATACGAGAGCAGCAGTTTGAATGAATATCATTCTTCAAAACTTGAAGCCGCGAATCAGCCAAACTTCATGGCTCAGGTGATGGGGCAAGATATCATCAGCATTGAAAAGACAATGAATAATTTATCAAATGAAGATTTCTCCAAAACAGTTGATAAATTGGCGGCAGCTGACAATGTTTTGATATCCGGACACCGGTTATCATTTTCGGCAGCACATTGGTTAACCTTTACGCTGAGGCTTGTTAGGGAAGAGGTCCATTTATATAGGCCTGATACAGATGATATATTTTTACTGTTGAATAAAATGACTGAAAATTCCGTTTTCGTATCCATTTCTTTTCACCGTTATGTTAAAGAGACTGTGAAAATCACGGAAATGGCAAAAAAAGCGGGTGCATTTGTAATTGGTGTTACAGATTCTGAATTGGCTCCAATTGCTGAATACGCTGACATATTATTGCCCATTTCAACACCCAGGACTTCCACTATCGATACGGCACCGGTGTTATTCTCATTATTGAATAGTTTAGTAGCTGGTGTATCGATTAAGGACGAACAGGGTTTCAAAGAAAGAAAAGCTATATATGATGCGTTCAATCAAGACGAATTTTTCTTTTGAGAGATTAAATTTCCATCAGTTCGGTGAACAAGCCGATTAAACCGGGATACAAGGGGGAGACAGAAATGGATATCACACAATCTATCGAAAAATTAAGGCCTCGTATACTCGATATCTTTGAGCATTTACACGCGCATCCTGAAACGAGTTGGAATGAAGTGAATACGACAGCTTTCATTTCAAATATTTTAACGGAAAATCAGTGTGCGGTGAAAACATTCAAGGACTGTACAGGAGTGATTGGGGAAATCGGGGATGGGGATTTCACGGTAGGGTTACGATCGGATATCGATGCACTTTGGCAGGAGGTGGATGGGACGTTTCAAGCCAATCATTCCTGTGGACACGATGGGCATATGACCTTGGCACTTGGAGTATTCCTGGTATTGAAAGAAATGGACTTCCATCCAAGAGGCAAACTTAAATTCATTTTTCAGCCTGCTGAAGAAAAAGGTACGGGCGCCTTGAAGATGATTGAAGAAAAAGTATTGGATGATGTCGATTTCCTTTATGGGGTGCACTTAAGACCGGTTGAGGAAGTGAAGGATGGGCAAGCGGCACCAGCCATTGTCCATGGTGCCGCTCAGTTCATTAAAGGAGAAATAGCGGGGACTGATGCACATGGGGCCAGACCGCATCAAGGGCAAAATGCCATCGAGATAGGAGCAGCCTTCATCACTTTGTTGAATGGTATCCATCTCAATCCATCCATCCCTTATTCGGCAAAAATGACCCAGTTTTTTGCTGGAGGGGAAAGCTCAAATATCATCCCTGGGAGAGCCACTTTCTCATTGGATTTACGGGCACAGGATAATGCAATGATGGAAGAGCTCACCAAGAAGGTGGAGAAGGTTGCAGAATCTTTGGCGATTGTCCATGGAGTCGAAGTGAAACTCGAACCGGGAACCAATGTTGCCGCAGCAACCGTGAACGATCAAGCCCAGGACATAATGTCTGAAGCGATAGCCGATACAATCGGGGAAGAAAATCTGGTAGCGCCTGTCATTACGACAGGAGGAGAGGATTTTCATTTTTATACGTTGAAAAGACCTGAACTGAAAGCGACGATGCTTGGATTGGGCTGTGATTTGGCACCAGGGCTCCATCATCCGAACATGACGTTCAACAAAGATGCTTTGTTATCGGGGATTGAAATCCTGGCCAAAGCCATCATACTGACTTTTGAGAAATATGGGGAGGGGGGACACTTACATGACTGATGAACTAATCATTAAATCACTATCAACACTTGAGGATTTACAAGAAGTGCAGCGACTGGAAGTCCTTGTATGGGGCATGGATTGCGTTCCCATCCATCAGACGATTACGGCAGTCAAAAACGGCGGGCTTGTTTTAGGCGGCTACATCAATGGCCAGTTAGTCGGGTTTCAATACAGTTTTCCGGGTTTCAAGGATGGAAGGTCATATCTTTGTTCACATATGTTAGCAATCCATCCGGCCCATCAAAAGAAGGGCTACGGCAGATTACTTAAACTTGCGCAAAAAGAAGAAGCACTGAAAAAAGGTTACGACTTGATCACATGGACGTATGATCCATTGGAAAGTGTGAATGCAAACTTGAACATCGGTAAGCTAAAAGCTGTTTGCTCTACCTATATGGATGATTGTTATGGAAATATGAATGATACCCTAAATGAAGGATTGTCCACTGATCGATTCATGGTGGAATGGAATATACGCCAGGAAGCAAAGGAAGATACTCCGCTTCCAGATAAAGCCACACACATCGTAACGACAGGAATGAATGACCAAGGCTTTCCTTACATCAAGGATTATCATTTTGAAAGCAATTCAGAGGTGATCGCCATACCCATTCCGACAGATATTCAACAAATCAAAAAGACTGATCTCAGCCTTGCGATTGATTGGCGGTTAAAAACCGGTGAATTATTCAAAAAGCTTTTTGCCAAAGGATATGTTGCAGCCGGGATTGAACGGGAACAAGGTGAAATTATTCAAAACTATTTATTAAAAAAACAAGAATAAGAGGGGAATCGGGATGAAAATAACAGAAGTGCGTTTACGTCATTTAAATATGGATTTGGTAGCTCCCTTTACAACAAGCTTTGGAACGTTTGTGGATAAGGAGTTCATTCTTGTGGAAGTGAAAAATGGAGAGGGGCTTTCAGGTTGGGCTGAATCTGTGGCGTTTTCAGCACCTTGGTATAACGAAGAAACCATAAAAACCAATTGGACCATGCTGGAGGATTTCCTGATACCGCTTGTATTGGATAAAGAAATAGAGCATCCCCGTGATGTATCGGATATGTTCTCGCATATTCGTAAGAATAATATGGCGAAATCGGCAATCGAGGGAGCCATCTGGGATTTATACGCAAAAGAAAATAATATCCCATTAAGCATGGCTTTAGGCGGGGAACTGGAAAAAATCGATGTTGGGATCAGTATCGGCATCCAAAAAACGGTACCTGAATTACTGGCGAAGATAGAAGCTGGATTGAAGGATGGGTATAAAAGAATAAAAATGAAAATCCAACCAGGCTGGGATGTAGATGTAATCAGGGAAGTGCGCAACCGATATCCCGATGTCCCGATCATGGCAGATGCAAACTCCGCTTACCGCCTGAAAGACATCGAATTACTGAAACAGCTTGATCTTTTTGATTTAATGATGATCGAGCAGCCTTTGTCATCAGATGATATTGTCGATCATGCCACATTACAAGCGGAAATCAAAACACCGATTTGCTTGGATGAAAGCATACATTCCGTGGAAGATGCAAGAAAAGCCCTTGAATTGGGAAGCTGTAAAATCATTAATATTAAGATCGGCAGGGTTGGCGGTTTAACGGAAGCGATGAAAATACATGAATTATGTAAAGAAAGGAATGTACCGGTTTGGTGCGGAGGCATGTTGGAATCTGGTGTGGGGCGTGCCCATAATATCGCATTGACAACACTTGATAACTTCACGATGCCTGGTGATACGGCAGCATCAACGAATTATTGGCATAAAGACATCATCCAACCGGAGGTTACAGTGGAAGGTGGAGTCATATCGGTTCCAAAGGCGGCAGGCATTGGCTATGAAGTCGATTACGCTGCGGTCGATGAATTCACTTCCTATAGTAAAAGATATACCAAATGATAAATGTATAAGAGTTGAATATAAAAGAGCCTCCCAGCTTCATGGGCTTCGGTCCGTTAACTTGAAGCAGGGAGGAGATTGAAAGAACTGGATAATGATGAAAGGGAAGATATTTCTTTTACCTTAAATTGTCAGAATAATCATATAATTAAGGTGGTATGTGATATGAAAAACAGTGTAAATCTTGCAGGTGCCTATATTGGAATCATCATTGGAGCAGGTTTCGCTTCAGGACAAGAAGTATTACAGTTCTTCACGAGTTTTGGAATCTACAGTGTATTGGGAATTTTGGTGGCAACAGCTTTATTCGCGTTTTTAGGCATGCAAGTTACTCAATTGGGGAGCACTTTCCAAACACGCTCCCATAAAAGCATCATCGATCATATTTGTGGCCGCTATATAGGCAGGGTGGTCGATATTATTATTACATTTTTCTTGTTTGGCGTTACAGTCATCATGATTGCCGGTTCCGGAACGATTTTTGAAGAACAATTCGGGATTCCAGGTATAGTTGGTGCAATCGTCATGACGGTGCTCACGATGGGTACTCTTTTACTAAATGTTAACAAAATAATGTCCATCATAAGTGCCGTAACCCCGTTTTTATTTGTTATAATGATCATTATTTCAGGTTATTCATTTTTTACATCCGATCTAAGTTTCAATCAAATCATTTCATCTTCAAGTAAAGGGACGGCAGCAACCGGAAATTGGATGATGGGGTCATTACTTTATGTTTCATATAATATGACTGCCGGAATTGCCATGCTAGCCGTAATGGGAGGGACCCTCAAGAATAAGAAAGAGGCTGGTATGGGAGGGGTTCTAGGAGGTATCGGATTGGGGATTTTGCTATTCTTGATCAATTTGGGGATGATGTCCGACTTGAAGGGCATAGAAAGCTCAGGTATGCCTACCCTTCATTTAGCAAATCAGATTTCTCCATGGTTGGGATATCTCCTATCAATCATCCTTTTAGGAATGATTTATAATACAGCTGTCGGGATGCTGTATGCATTCACCGCCAGGTTGGTGCCTGCTGAAACGAAACGCTTTAAAATATCCGTGATCATGGTCGGGGTCCTCGCGTTCCTTGCAAGTTTCGTTGGCTTTATTGAATTGGTTGGGACGGTATACCCAATCACAGGGTACTTAGGTTTTGTAATCATAGCAGCGCTCATCATTTCCTGGGTCCGTTCAAAAACGAAAAAAGAGGCTGTGAATACGGAATTAGTGAAATTTTAATATCCATAAGTTTGAGTGCAGAACTGCATGAAACATTTGGCCTGACATCTTCTTTTATGGAGGTGTTTTTTTTCTGTTATCGAGGACCTTTACTCATGATCACGGCATTTTTCCTCCTTTTTTTCATACATTAGTTTAAAGGCGGAAGACAAGGGGGATATCGGATGAATGAAGCGGAGCAAAAGGCTCTGGAATATGCCATTAGTGAAATTACAGAAATAGCAACTGGGTTCGGGTTGGATTTTTACCCGATGCGTTATGAAATTTGCCCTTCAGAAATCATTTATACATTTGGTGCCTATGGGATGCCGACCCGTTTTTCTCATTGGAGCTTTGGGAAGCAATTTCATAAAATGAAGCTGCAGTACGACTTTGGATTAAGTAAGATCTATGAACTGGTCATTAACTCTGATCCTTGTTACGCTTTTCTGCTGGACTCCAATTCACTTGTACAAAATAAATTGATTGTTGCGCACGTTTTGGCGCATTGTGACTTCTTTAAGAATAATATCCGTTTCAATAATACTAAGAGGGATATGGTAGAAAGTATGTCGGCAACGGCAGAAAGAATCCGTGAATATGAAATCCTGCATGGCAAAAAGGAAGTGGAAACCTTCCTCGATGCACTTTTAGCCATTGAAGAACATATCGATCCGTCGCTGATGAGACCGAAACTTGCCTGGACGATGGAAGATGAGGAAGAAGAAGAGGAAGTAAAACCGACAGCCACACAATACGATGATTTATGGAACCTTGATAAAAAGGATAAACCGAAGCAATCGAACGTTAAAAAGAGAAAAAAATTCCCGCCAAGGCCTGAAAAGGATATTATGCTTTTCATAGAACAGTACAGCAGGGATTTAACCGATTGGCAACGGGATATCATGACGATGATCAGGGAAGAGATGCTGTATTTCTGGCCGCAGCTGGAAACGAAAATCATGAACGAAGGCTGGGCATCCTACTGGCATCAGCGCATAATCCGTGAATTGGATCTATCCTCAGGGGAAGCCATTGAATTCGCAAAACTGAACGCAGGCGTCGTTCAGCCATCACGGACCAGCATCAATCCTTATTATCTTGGATTGAAAGTGCTTGAAGATATTGAAGAACGCTATGATAATCCAACTGAAGAAATGATCAAGCTGGGTGTCAAGCCTGGATCTGGCCGGGAAAAGATGTTCGAAGTCAGGGAAATCGAATCGGATATTTCCTTTCTCCGCAATTATTTGACGAAAGATCTAGTCATGCGGGAGGATATGTACTTATTCCAAAAGCAGGGCAAGGATTATAAAATCGTCGATAAGGCATGGGAACATGTTCGTGATCAACTCGTGAGTATGAGGGTTAACGGCGGTTTCCCGTATATCACAGTAAATGATGGGGACTTCATGCGCAATGGGGAACTGTATCTAAAGCATTGGTATGAAGATATTGAACTGGATCTGAAGTACCTCGAAAAAGTCATGCCATATATCCATCAGCTCTGGGGCCGCTCCGTTCATATGGAATCAGTCATAGAAGGAAAAGAAGTCCTGTTTTCCTATGATGGAAAAGGTATTCACCGGAAATATTTATAAAGCAGAAAAAACTGCCGATCACTCGGCAGTTTTCTTGTTTCAAGCTCTATTACTCGTTAAGAGCTACTTTGCATAAAGAATCAATTATACTTGTAATATGCAACTATTAATGTTATAAACCGATTATAGAATTTTGAAAAAACTCATTTAGCAAACGGAGGGGAAAAGTATGATCATTCGTGAAGCGATGGAAACGGACATAGTTTCCATCAAAGAAACTTACAATCAAGGGATTGAGGATCGGGTTGCCACGTTAGAAACTGAAACGAAGGACCAAACCTACATGGAGGAATGGTTTGCCAAACACATGGGACGATATAAGGTCATTGTCGCTGAGCATGAAGGGCAGATTGTTGGATGGTCTTCTTTAAACCCATATAACAGCCGCGATGCTTATAAAGGGGTTGCGGATTTATCCGTTTATATCTCAAGAGATCACCGAGGAAAAGGGATTGGCGGTTTATTGCTGCAATCCATCGAAAAGCTCGCAAAAGAAAATGATTTCAATAAAATTGTGTTATTCACTTTTCCCTTTAACCAGATGGGTCAAGGATTGTACAAAAAACGGGGGTATCGCGAAGTAGGAGTGTTTAAGAACCAGGGAATTTTAGACGGGGAATTTGTCGATGTGATGGCTATGGAGAAATTACTTTAAATAAAAATTAGGGGGGAGGAGGATTATGACAGTGAACCATTCAAGCGTATTTCTGTTGGTTATTTTGATGCCTATTTCAAGCTGGTTTTGGCTTCTCGTGAACCTGTGGTGGAAAAGGCAAAAGAATTCATTGAAACCAATTTTTTTAAAGGCGAAGCGTGTTATTATGGCGAGCAAGCTCACCGAAATTTCATGACGGCTTTTAATAAACTAAAAGGATAAATAAAAAATAGTTGAATTAAATAGTTGCAAAATGCAAATAATCAGCGTATAAATAAAAGTGAGGTGACAGTAATGGAAAATGAAAACCTTAGAGGTCTCTTCCAACTCTTAACTAGACGTTTTGGATTATTGAATAAAAATTGTTGCAGCGCAGATGGAATTGAGATATCCCTTGTTCAAAGCCATATCCTGTATGAAATAAACCGACAAAACCACGCTTCGATCCAGCAAATTGCAGAAACCCTGGGAACGGATATCACGACGTTCAGTCGACAAATCCAATCCCTTATAAAATTAAATTTAGTCACAAAAACTCCCGATGCGGAAGATAGGAGAATTTCTATCCTTTCTCTGACCGATGAAGGTGTGAAAGTCAACCAAACCATCGATCAGCAAATGAATGATTACTTGAATGAGATTTTCAAGACGATGAATGAATTTGAAAAGGAATCAGTCGTGCGTTCTCTACAACTGCTTAATGATCGAATGCTGAAGTCTTCGGTATGTTGTACTACTCCATGGGGGTAGTATAATTTTTCGAGAATACTTGCAAAATACAACCTTTTTTTAAAAAAATAAAAATATAGGAGGGAATCAGGATGAGTCAATTTGATAAAAGCGCATTACCCGTAGCAATTATAGGAGGAGGTCCTGTGGGGCTGGCCGCGGCCGCTCATTTACTAAAAAAAGGGGAAAAGTTTATCGTATTGGAAGCAGGGGAATCGGTGGGTTCAAGTATGCTGGAGTGGGGACACGTTCGAATGTTTTCTCCTTGGCAGTATAACATCGATCAAGCAGCAAAGGAATTACTGGAGAACGCTGGATGGACGTCACCTGACGAGAAAGCTTTGCCGACAGGTCACGAATTGGTAGAAGAATACCTTTTGCCGCTAAGTAACCTTCCAGAAATAAAAGAACAGATTATGTTACAAGCAAAAGTAGTCGGTGTTGCCAAAAAGGCTCACGATAAATTAAAAACAGGAAAACGGGACACTGCTCCCTTTCAACTGTATGTAGAAGTGAATGGTGACACAACAGTAATTGAAGCGAAAGCTGTCATTGATTCATCAGGTACTTGGACAAATCCAAACCCCATCCTATCAAATGGAATCTGGACGAATATGGAGAGACAATTACACAATCAAATCCACTATGGCATTCCAAACGTCGAACAACTAGAAAATAGATATCAAAATAAAACGACCGTGGTGATTGGAAGCGGCCATTCTGCCATCAATGCCCTATTGGATCTGGCCACCTTACAGCAAAAGTTTACGGATACAAAGATCTACTGGGTTCTTCGTAAAAAACAGATCCATGAAGTGTACGGCGGACAAGAAAATGACGGGTTGGCGGCTCGTGGAGAACTGGGGATAAGAATTCAGCAATTAGTGGAATCTGGACGAATCCATATTCTTACTCCCTTTCATATTAACGGAGTTACTCCAACAAACGGTAAAATCACGGTAGTCGGAGAACTAAACGGAGAAAACTTCAAACTCGGTGATATCGATGAAATCGTTGTGAGTACGGGCTTCAGACCTGATACTTCCTTTTTAAATGAAATAAGGATAAACCTTGATTCAGCCGTGGAAAGCATAGAAGCGCTTGCTCCGTTAATTGATCCCAATATTCATAGTTGTGGAACCGTGCGGCCGCATGGTGAACAAGAATTACGGCACCCTGAAAAGAACTTCTACATTGTTGGCATGAAGAGTTACGGAAGAGCACCAACCTTCTTACTGGCGACAGGTTATGAACAAGTCCGTTCCGTGGTGGCATATCTGACAGGAGATGTAGAGGGGGCAAAAGAAGTGCATTTGGAACTCCCTGAAACAGGAGTGTGCAGTGTGAATCTCGCTTCCAGTTGCTGCGATTCAGATATTCCAGCAACTGAAACAAAGGATAATTCTTGCTGTGGCAGTCCCGTTTTAGCGAGATTGGAAATTAAAAAAAATTCTTGTTGTGAGTAAAACAGAAGACCAGTCTGAAATCAGGCTGGTCTTTTGGTATGATACTTTTTATTTCGAGCTGCAATATTAAATTATTTTTGGATAGTCGGACCACTTATTGTGACTTCTTTTGCCCTATGGAGCTAACGCACCTGTTAGATGAATAAGGAGTCAATTTACGATAAAAAGACCCATAAAGCGAAGGCACCTATTACAACTGGAATGATGGATAACAGTATAAGAATTATTTTCGCTATAATGTAGGATTTACTTGCTATTTTGTGAAAAAGAATCATATCCTGTTCTGCCCAAGTAGCATAGGTATCATTTCTAATCCATTTCCACTTCTTAACTTCCTTAAGATGTTCCTCTTCCGTATATTTTAACAAAATAAATATGAAAAAGATTATTCCTGGAATTTAAGCGTAACAGTAGATAAGTTAAAATTTAAGAAACAATTATCGGGAATTGAACAAATCACACTGAAAGATTTTCCGTATACCTGGGTAGGTAGCTCAAGTAAGGGATTTGATGATTTTTTTCACCTTGAGTACACAGTAGATGTATTTGCCAAAATGGAAAAAA
>NZ_JBHVQU010000077.1:0-19134 GCF_042886655.1 Peribacillus sp. NPDC058002
ACGCGGCACGGCATAATACAGCATTACACCGCATAAGAGCAAACACAGCAATAATCTCTGTTTCATCCAATCCCCCCTTTTTTTTCATCTATTCATTTTATGCCTGTAAAAGGAAAAAAGACTCGGCTGCAGAACGAGACTTTATTTTCCATTGCAAGAACCATCTGCGTAAAGGGCAATGCTGCACGGAGAACAGTCAATCCGGCCTTCCATCCCCACACGTTACACATAAAAAAACGGAAGCCCATGCAGGCTCCCGCTCCTATTAAAGTTCTATTTCATCCCCGGCTTCCATGATCAGTCCATTTCCCTCTTCAAGCAAGTCGATGAATTTACCAGGATCCTGTTTGATTACAGGGAAAGTGTTGTAATGAATCGGCACGACTTGTTTGGCTTGAAGGAATTTCGCAGCAAGTGCCGCATCTTCAGGGCCCATGGTGTAATTGTCGCCGATTGGCAAGAATGCCAAGTCAATCGGATGACGCTCCCCGATCAGTTTCATATCGGAATATACCGCTGTATCCCCTGCATGATAGATCGTTTTCCCTTCTATCATAAGCAATACGCCAGCAGGCATTCCTAAATAAATGATTTGCCCCTCTCCGTTATTGAATCCCGTTCCATGGAAGGCTGGCGTCAGTTTCACTTTTCCAAAATCGAACTCGAAAGCTCCGCCGATGCTCATCCCGTGGGTCCTAACCCCTTGAGCACCCAGGTAGTCCGCAATCTCTGCAATGCCGATGACAAGTGCATCATGCCTTTTGGCCAATTCAACCGTATCACCGACATGGTCATTATGGCCATGTGTTAAGATAATCACATCCGGTTTCACATCTTCAACCTTCAAATCGGTCAATTCGTTTCCAGTAATGAATGGATCGATTAAAATGGTTTTACCATTCGTTTCGACTTTTACAACTGCATGTCCATGAAAAGATACTTTCATTTTTGATGCTCCCTTCCCATACCCACTAATTTTTTTAAGTAGCTTTCTTAGGCCTTTCCCATTTACTATACTTTTAAATATTGCTAAGGTAATTATATCTTATTAATGGAGGTATCGTCATGAATGAACGTTTGACAGAACTACACAATTGGCTACAGGCCAATGAGGCTGAAGCCGCTATACTTACATCAACAGAGAGCATCTTCTATTTGAGCGGTTTTTATAGTGATCCTCATGAAAGACTGCTAGCACTTGCCATTTTTGCAAATGCCGACCCATTCCTTGTCTGCCCGCAGATGGAAGTCCCGGATGCTAAACAGGCTGGATGGGCTGGAGATATCATCGGTTACACCGATATTGAAAATCCTTGGGAAAAAGTTAAGCAAGCAGTGAAGGATCGCGGGTTAACCATTCATACAATGGCCATTGAAAAAGAGCATATGAATGTAGAACGTTATGAAAAGGTCCAACAATATTTCGGAGCACCAAAGCTCGTTTCCGCAGAAGAGAAACTTCAAAGGATGCGAATGATCAAATCGGAAGATGAAATGGTCAAAATCCGTGAAGCATGCCGCCTTGCCGACTTTGCGATCGAAGTGGGCGTCAGCGAAATTCAAGAGGGTAAAACGGAAATGGAAATCCTTGCAGCGATAGAATACGAATTGAAAAAGGCCGGAGTCAGCCAAATGTCTTTTTCCACGATGGTCCTGACTGGTAAAAATGGCGCTTCCCCACATGGCACACCCGGGAATACGAAGGTTCAGCGCGGCGACCTTGTCCTATTTGACCTGGGCGTCGTTCATGAAGGGTACTGCTCTGACATCACTAGAACGGTTGCTTACGGGGATATCAATGATAAACAGGCAGAAATATATGAAACTGTACTTAGAGCACAAGAAGCTGCCGTTGCAGCCAGTAAACCTGGTGTATCCTGTTCCGAAATAGACTTGACTGCCAGAAACATCATTAGGAATAAAGGATACGGTGAATTCTTCCCGCACAGGCTCGGCCACGGACTAGGGATCAGCGTCCATGAGTACCCATCCTTGACTGAAACGAATTCCCTCGAACTTCAATCCGGAATGGTTTATACCATCGAACCTGGCATATATGTTCCAAATGTTGCCGGCGTCAGGATTGAAGATGATTTACTGATCACCGATACCGGCTGTGAAGTTTTGACCAAATTCCCAAAGAGCCTGCAAATCATAAAGTGAAGATGTTTTAACCATTTAAATAGATCGAAACCCGGATACCCCCGCCTTCATTTAAGACGGGGGTATCTATTATTCAAAATTCATTTCAACTAATCGATCCGAATCATTTAACTTACCCGTGACAAAACCACACTATAATAGAAGGGAAAAGACAAGGCTTGAAATGATTATAAACCTAATTTTTATTTTCCTTTTATTATGTGGCCCCAATATTAAACTATGCATAATATTTAAACGTACTTTTGCATGCTTTGATATCTTTCATTATATTTTTCACATCACATAATAAGGTTAGAATCATTTTCCCTTATTTGATTTCCAGATAATTGGCTAAAACATTCGCTAATTTGTTACAATTGAAATCAGATCCATTAGGTAAACCATAGTATAATAGGAATATAATAGAAGGAGGAGATTCACTTGAATAGTATAGATTATAAAAATATTCTTGTAGCAGTGGACGGTTCGGAAGAAGCAGAGTGGGCCCTAAAAAAGGCAATCTATTTAGCAAAACTCAGTGACGCTACCCTTGTGCTGACACATATCGTGGATACAAGGAATTTCCCTACTGTCGAAGCTTATGATATGACTATCCGTGATCACTCTGAAACCTTTGCCAACGAGCTATTGGACAAGTATAAAACGGATGCCATTGCCTCCGGGATTGCAAAGGTCCAAACAGTGGTTGCATATGGTTCTCCTAAAGTTCAAATTCCAAGGGATTTAGCGAAAAAGCATAAGATCGATTTAATTGTATGCGGTGCAACGGGCCTTAACGCAGTCGAACGTTTCCTTATCGGCAGTGTGTCGGAAGGCATCGTTCGCCATTCCAACTGTGATGTAATGGTCGTGCGTACGAATTGATAAAGAAATGATATAAAAAGCTCGTTCGCCAAATAGGTGAACGAGCTTTTTCCTGTTATTCACTTACTAGTTTTTCCGCTTTTTCAATCGCCAGCAAAACTTGGGCAAAACCTGTACCGCCCGCACTGTTACGGCGTTTAACTGCTTCATAAGGATTTAATGCATCATAAATATCCTGTTCAAACAACTCGGAAGCTTCCTGGAATTGTTCCATGCTTAGGTCCACTAAATAGCAGCCATTCTGGACACAGAACAATACAAGCTTCCCGACCACTTCGTGCGCTTTACGGAAAGGCATCCCCTTTGAAGCTAGGTAATCAGCTAATTCCGTCGCATTCGAGAAGTCATTTTTTGTTGCTTTTTCCATTACGTCCGTTTTCACTTTCATCGTTGAAATCATGCCGGCAAATATTTTAAGTGAACCAACAATGGTCTTAACCGTATCAAAAACGCCTTCTTTATCTTCTTGCATATCTTTGTTATAAGCAAGCGGCAGTCCTTTCAAAACAGTCAATAAACCCGTTAGGTTCCCATAAACCCGTCCTGTTTTACCACGGATCAATTCCGCCATATCAGGGTTTTTCTTTTGCGGCATGATGCTGCTTCCCGTGGAAAACGCATCATCCAATTCAATGAATTGGAATTCCTGGCTTGACCAGAGAATGATTTCTTCGCTGAAACGGGATAAATGCATCATCATTGTTGCACTGTTGCTCATGAATTCAATGGCAAAATCACGATCACTCACCGCATCAAGGCTGTTTTCGTAAATTCCCTCAAACCCCAATAGCTCCGCACTGAGGGCACGGTCAATCGGGAAGGTCGTCCCAGCTAATGCCCCGGCTCCCAATGGAGAAATATTGATCCTTTTGAAACTCTCGGTGAAGCGTTGCTTATCACGCTCAAGCATCCAAAAATAAGCCATTAAGTGGTGGGCAAATGAAATGGGCTGCGCACGCTGCAAATGTGTATAACCTGGAATTAGTGTTTCCACATTTTTCTTAGCTTGTCCCAAAATCGCCATTTGCAAATCATTGATGAGTTCCAGAATCACTTTCGTTTGGTTCCGCATATACAGATGAAGGTCGGTTGCAACTTGGTCATTACGGCTTCTTCCTGTATGAAGCTTTCCGCCAACTGGACCGATTTCGCTTATTAGCATACTTTCCAGGTTAAGATGGATATCTTCCATCTCAACCTTAAAAGTCAATTCACCCTTCTCAGCTTTTTCCTGTAAACTTTTCAGACCCGCAATGATCTGATCCGCATCTTCTTCAGGTAAAATGCTGCATTTCTTTAACATGGTTACATGAGCTAAACTGCCTTGAATATCTTCAAGGACAAGTTCCTGGTCAAAGGAAATGGAAGCCCCGAATTCATCTACCCATTCTTCGGCAGATTTGGTGAACCTTCCTCCCCAAAGCTTGCTGCTCACACTGTCACCTTCTTGTTATTGACCATGCTGTTCACTTTCGTTGGAAGTCCCCATAACTTGATGAATCCAACTGCTGCATCATGATCGAATTCGTCCGCTTTTGTATAAGTAGCCAATTTTTCGTCATATAGGGAGTACTCGGATTTTCTTCCTTCAACAATCGCATGGCCTTTGAATAGTTTCACACGGACCGTACCCGTTACATTCACTTGTGTTTCTTTCAGGAATGCAGCCAAAGCTTTTTGAAGCGGAGAGAACCAAAGTCCTTCATAAATCAATTCAGTCATTTTCTTCTCGATCACCGGTTTGAAGTGAGCCAATTCTTTTACAAGTGTGATATCTTCAAGTTCTTTGTGTGCAGCTATCAATGTCATCGCACCAGGAGCTTCATAGACTTCACGCGATTTGATTCCTACTAATCTATTTTCAACGTGATCGATACGTCCAACCCCGTGCTTGCCGGCAATTTGATTCAACTCGACGATCAGGTCAGCCAGTTTATAGTTTTTATCATTCAATGTAACCGGCACACCTTGTTCAAAACCAATTTCAATGATATCAGCAGTATCTGGCGTACATTCAAGGCTTGCAGTCAAATCATATGCCTCTTCCGGCGGAGCTGCCCATGGATCTTCGAGGATTCCGCATTCGTTACTTCTTCCCCAAAGGTTTTGGTCAATCGAGAATGGACTCGCCATGCCAATCGGAACGGGAATGCCATTTTTCGCTGCATATTCAATCTCCTCTTCACGAGACCATTTCCAGTCACGAACAGGTGCAAGAACTTGCAAATTAGGGTTCAAGGCGGAGATGGATACTTCGAAACGCACTTGGTCATTTCCTTTTCCCGTACAACCGTGCGCAACGGCTACCGCGTTTTCCGCTTCAGCCACTTCCACTAATTTCTTCGCGATCAGCGGACGTGATAATGCAGATACCAATGGATATTTTCCTTCATACAAAGTATGTGCCTGAAGAGCCGTCAATGCGAATTCATCAGCGAATTCATCCTTCGCATCAATGACATAAGAACTTACAGCACCGACAGTGATCGCTTTTTCTTTAATGAAATCCAAATCTTTCCCTTCACCGACATCCAAGCAGCATGCCACAACTTCGTACCCTTGATCTTGTAACCATTTAATTGCAACGGAAGTATCCAAACCTCCGGAATATGCTAAAACAACTTTTTGATTTTTCATTTCCATCGTCCTTTCGTGTGAATAAAAATTCATCGTTTGTTATTTTTATTCAATCTATGATAGTACTTTATCATCTTTATTAAAGGAATACAAGGGGTATTTTAAAGATTTCGCTAAATAATCCGCTAATATTTTCAGGGAATTTACACATTGGATGCTTCCGCGAGAATATAGTAAACTAGGAGTATGATAAATCGAAAAGCGGAGGGCATATGAAAGAACTATTTATCTATGATGAACGGCTTGGCATCTCCATTCCCGATTTGAATCTGGAGTGGGATGAATATACAAAAGGCGAGCAACAGCAAATACTCGTACATTGGGAGAATATCCGGGGAAGCATCCCGGACCGCATCAAGGAACTGGAATCCACCATTAACCGAAAGCAGTTTCGGCTCTCCGATGAGAGTAATTTCGCCAAATCATGCCAGCTCAATTCCGAAATTGCGGAACTTGCTTCCATCATCAATGATTTATGGCTATGGTATCGTGCCAATCAAGGCGTGACTGAAAAGATGCATAATTAAGGCCATTTCCATGCAAAAAAAAGCCACAGTTTAAAACTGTGGCTTTTTTTTGCATCCCTCTTATAAATCCTTGCGAAGTTCACCAACGACATGTCCCAATTCCGGGAGAATCAATTTATTCATTGCGAGCCTAACCGCCCCTGAAGAGCCTGGGGTGGAAAAAACCGCTTTGTTGTTCACGACTCCGGCGATCGCCCTGGATAGGATGGCGGCAGAACCGATATCCTCTTGATAGCTGAGCATTCGAAAAATCTCGCCAAAACCGGGAATTTCCTTGGTCATCAACTCTTTGACCGCCTCGATCGTCACATCCCTATTGGCGATGCCAGTGCCTCCATTTGTTAATATGACATCGACCGTGCTGCTTCGGCTACCTGAAGTGACCGCATCCTGTATCGCTTTCCGTTCATCTTTAACGATTACATAATCCGTCACTTCATGCCCATTCGACTTCAGCAATTCCATCATCAGTGCTCCGCTTTTATCCGTTTCTTCATTTCGCGTATCGCTGACGGTCATCACCATGCAGCGAACTGCCTCCGTGATGGCTTTTTTATGATTCTTGACACTCATTCTTCATCAGCCTTCTTCTCCAGTAAATAACGGTATTGATAGAACTTTTGGGCAAATTCACTGACATTCCGGGTCATTTGATAATTGGACCCAGCCCCTATGGCCATGCTGATGAACGGTATGCCCCGAACCAGTTTTTTTCGGAAAACAGTAATGGCCAATGCTTTCAACAGCTGCTTCAGCGGCTGTTCCATCCAGGTGGGGTTTGTCAGTTCTTCGATTCCTAAATAAAAATAATCATCTTCTGCAGTCTGGACCTCGCGGATCAATTCTTCCCAAGCTATTCCTTGGAGCCTTTTTGGCATCGCTCCTGCATTGAATACCTTAAGGGCCAGCATCATTTCAAACGGTGTATTCACCTCAACACCATAAGACATCGCAATCAGCTGTACGGTCCTGACATTGATGACCGTCATGGCCGGAATATCGCTCCCTAGCAGAAGCAGGCCTCCAGATCCGCTCATCCCGCCTTGTGCAAATGAATATAAGCGATGCTTAGCGATATGCTGATTGGCTATGTAATTCATCTGATCGATCGGTAAGTGTTTCAAATCGCTCAGCGTTTCGATTTCTTCATTAAACACGCGCGCAGATGCTAAAATCCGCTCTCTTGCATCTATTTGAACTTGTGAGCTCTGAACCATGGCATGCAAATGAAAAAGCCAAGTATCAAGCTTGTCAAAAAACTGTTGTTGGACGTTTTCCGGAAGCAGGGCAAACCCCTGCTCCAACCATTTATCATACAATGCAGCCAGATCCGTTGGCTCATATTGATAAAGTTTTTCCTGCCATTCACTAATTTCATCCAAAAGTTTCATTTCCCGGTTCGTGAATTCCATGCATCAAGCCTCCTATGTACAGAATTGGTGGATTCTCCCTTAAGTATAACATAGAGGGATGCTTTTTTAGAGAATAGATGATGGCGATCCAGCGTTCAAGGGTTTGGATTGCATGGGCATAAAACCAAGCGAAGGAGGATTTTGAGGTTGAGATTTCATGGGAAAGCCCCCTTACCAGAGAGATAAGGGGATCATCATAAAACAGGAAGTCATGCTTTCCAAGTTTCGCTCAAAGCTATTTTCATCGTATCCCTGACAATCATGATTTCTTCATTAGTTGGGATGACCATGACTTTCACAGGGGAATAGGGTGCATTGATGAACGCTTCCTTACCCGAGGTGCGATTGAGGTCTTTATCCCAATATACCCCCATGAATTCAAGCCCCTCCAAGATCCGCCCCCTGATGGTTTGACTGTTTTCACCGATGCCCGCTGTAAAAATGATGCCGTCCACACCTCCCATTTTTGCTGAATAGGATCCTATGTACTTGTGAATCCGGTCTGCGAAAACTTTAAGTGCGAGTTCAGCCCGCTCATTGCCTTTGTCGGCTTCAACTTGAATATCGCGCAGGTCGCTGGAAAATCCGGAAAGGGCCAGAATGCCGCTTTTCTTATTCAGGACATCCAGCACTTCATCTGCTGTCTTTCCCGTCTTTTCCATGATATAAGGAATCAGTGCAGGGTCGATGTTCCCTGAACGCGTTCCCATAGTAACACCGGCCAAAGGCGTAAATCCCATTGATGTATCAATTGATTTGCCGCCCTTTACGGCCGTAATGCTTGCACCATTCCCCAAATGGCACGATATCAACCGAAGCTGTTCAATTGGGCGGCCAATCATTTCGGCAGCCCGCTGCGATACATATTTATGTGAAGTGCCATGAAATCCATACTTCCTTATTCCGTACTTTTCATAATATTCTAGAGGTAAGCTGTACAAATAGGAACCTGCCGCCATCGTTTGATGGAAGGCAGTGTCGAATACCGCAACCGCTGGCACATCGTCCAGTATTCGCCTGAAGGCTTTGATTCCGGTGATATTAGCGGGATTATGAAGGGGTGCCAACTCGGAAAGCTTTTCGATTTCCTCTATTACGTCCTTCGTAATCAAGACCGATTCCGTGAATATCTCACCGCCATGCACCACCCGATGCCCTACGCCATCTATCTCTTCAAAGGAGTCAATGATGTGATGGTCAATCAGCTTTTTCAATAAAAGCCCTACAGCTATTTCATGATTGGGTATATCCATAGTTTCAGTAACCTTTTCGCCTACGACGCTTAAGGTAAATGCGGAATTTTTCAGGCCGATTCTTTCTACAAGACCTTTTGTAATTACATTTTCACAAGGCATCTCAAAAAGCTGAAACTTCAATGATGAGCTGCCCGCATTAATAGCCATGATTTTTGACATCCATCCTGCTCCTTTACTCTAAGCTAGTTGCTTTCAATATTCATCGCAACGAAACGTGCAGTGTATTGTACAATCTTATCATGGCAAGCGAATCCAACCAAACAATAATGAAAAATTGCAAATAATCACTCTTTCAAGAAAAAAAGAAAGCCAATGCCTGCGGCATCAGCTTTCATTGACTATTTTTCTTCTTTAAACCAATCGTCCATCTGTTGCATGACGGACCTGGTCGCTTCGAAATCCGACAACTTCGGAAGTTGTACGAGCAATGCCTTCTTCGGTGCTTCGATACCCTCTTTTTTCTTTTGGAGAATCAGAATGCTTTTCGCAGCCGCTTCACTCTTAAACATGGAAAGCGGCAGTTGCACCATCCCTTGGATATGTGTATGTTTCTTCAGGAAATCATTGAGTTTCGGAGCTTCCTCCGAGACGAACAGGTTATTCGGGACAATGAAGAATAGATGTCCGCCATCCTTCGCGTGTTTAACACCTTGTTCAATAAACAAATGATGTGCATACGAATGTCCCTTATCGGCCTTCAATTCATACTCAGCTGCGCGCACATCATTCGGGTAATAACCTATCGGCAAATCACTGACCACAACATCTGAAGGATCGATGAAAAGCGGCTCCAAGCTGTCCTGGTTGAAAAATTCCAGCGGGTGTTCTTGCAGGTTGGCACCTGCATATGCAAGCCTGATCAAGGTTTCATCAATTTCGACACCATATGAAGCGATGTTTTTATCAGTAAGTTGATTCAAGATCGCAAATAGTAAATTCCCCGTTCCAATGGCAGGATCGAGCATGACTATCTCTTTTTGATCCTTGGTGAATTTACCTACTAAATAGCTGACGAACATGCCGACTGCATCAGGAGTCATATGATGATTCGGCTGAACGCTCTGCTGCATGCCTTTTAAAATAGCAAGCTGATATGCTTTACGGATTGCTTCCTTCTCATATTTCTCCGGTGAAAAATCTGCATAATGCTTCACTAACCTTTTCTTCGATACTTCACTGATTTCCTCCTGAAGGACTTTCCCTTGGAAGAAATTCTCGCCCGTTTCACCCAGGGCATCCAGATACGTACATGATAGTTCGCTTTGCAGTATTTGGGCTGTTTCATCAAATTCATTAAATAATTGTTCAACTGGGGTAGACTTCACTTATTAATTCCTCCTGTTTGCTTCTGTCCCTATTTTAAAGGTAAGAAGTAAGAGATACAAGCCGTACGTCCTGCTAATCATCCTTCGTTTGTTTAACGTACTGCGCGCACTCCTTTTTCAAAATTTCAACCACGAGTAATTAAAAAGTAAATGAAATACAGGGTTGTTGCCCTGTATTTTTTATTTTGGAAAAGCTCACTGAATGCCCAAACAGAATAACATACATGAGGTGGTGATTATTATGGATAATCAATATCAATACTATCATGGGCAGGTTAATCCGATAAATCAGCAACATGATACACAGTCAGAAGATGAAATTAACAGGCAACAACAAGGGCAACAAGGGTTTCAAGAAGCGTTCAGACAAGGATATCGACAAGGGTATCGACAAGGGTATCGGGATGGATACCGAGCAGGGCAACAAGCGGGGTTTCCAGGAACTCATCAAAGACAAATGCCGTCGTGGCCTAATGAAATTGACATAAAAGTGGGAACACCTAATGGTCAAGAGTGGTCTGGCAAAATTGTTTTACCACTGAATGGTCCGAGTTTGGAGCTATAACTAAACTAAGCATATAAAATAACATCCGTTAAATAAAGCCAAATCAAAAAACCGGGCACTTAGCGCCCGGTTTCTTAGGATTGCATCTTATTTTGCCGCTTTAGCCGCTTCGATTGCACCTTCGTAATTTGGATGGTTCGTACCTTCACTCACATATTCTACATACGTGATTTCATCAGAGCTGTTCACTACGAATACAGAGCGGGCCAATAGACGAAGTTCCTGCATGACGACACCATATGCTTCACCGAACGAAAGGTCACGGTGATCGGAAAGAACTTGAACATTGTCCAAGCCGCTTGCCGCACACCAGCGTTTTTGGGCGAAAGGAAGATCGTTACTGATCGTCAGTACTTTCACATTATCCAATTTCGCCGCTTCTTCATTGAATTTACGTGTCTGTGCATCACATACACCTGTATCCACGGATGGAACCACACTGATAATGCGGACAGAACCTTTGGAGTCGCTTAATGTAACCGGTGATAAGTCATTTGCCAATACTGTAAAATCAGGTGCTTTGTCCCCAACTTTTAGTTCTTGTCCCACTAAAGTGATCGGGTTGTTTTTAAATGTAACTGAAGCCATTAATAATTCCTCCTTTTTCTGCTATATGTACAAGCATAATCATATTTGTTTTACCGGAATTTTGCAATAAATTGAATTGGGAAATGTGAGTCGTGCTTGCACATGTCCGACATCCAAGCCTTTTATGGTGTATTGTCAGACTGCAGCAAAAAGAAAACTCGGCGGGTGCCGAGTCACAGTTAGAAATCTATATCCTGTTTAGGTTCTTGGTACCTCTTTACAGCTGGTTGACTGCCGCCTTGATTACTGCCTTGCTTTTGATTACTGTCTTTCTTGGATAGCATGGACTGAATTTTATCGACGACTTGGGGAGCTAAATCCATCATTTTTTCGAGAAGATGCGTCCCTTCATCCAGATGAATCATTTTCACCCCATGGGAACCGACAATCAAAAAGGCAATCGGTGTTATGGAAACCCCACCGCCGCTACCGCCGCCAAAAGGCTGCTTGGAATCACCTTGCTGTCCTTGATGGTTCCCATCCATCATAAATTCGCTGCCACCGGCTGCAAAACCAAATCCCACTTTGGATACGGTTAAAATGACACTTCCATCCGGAGTCTCCACCGGATCCCCGATGATCGTATTCACATCAACCATTTCTTTCAGATTTTCCATAGCTTCTTTCATTAAACCTTGGATCGGATGATCTGACATTTAAATTCCTCCACTCTAGAACGATTGTTTATTGGAATCACCTGCTAGCTTCGCTAATTTCCTGGATTTGAAATGCGGCTTTCCGCCTTTCCAATAACGAAGCAGTTTTATTCCAGTCACCATAGCCTGCCCGATTCTAAATTGTAATATGCAGGAAATCTTCGTGTTTGCCTGCCATCTCTGAAAGTCGGGTGTAATGGAATAGGAGGGCATGATCCGGAAGTTGAAATAGGTTGTCAGCAACCCGATGATCGAACCTTTAAGTGCCCAGCATGCTCCAGTTAAAACACCGGTGTGTGCAGCGTTTTTAGTACCGACCATACTATGCCAGGTGAATTCTTTGACTTGGACTTTCCCTGTGAATTGACGGACGATCCCATGAAATCCGATTATATGCTGAAGCATTTCCAGACTGTCTGCGAATCCGTCACGCAAATCTTCGGCTGTGATTTTTTTCTTTTCTTCCTTTTTGGTTTTTCCGTTCATTTCTTGCTCTTCCTTTACTACTATAGCTGCAGAGTCATCTTCCATTTTGATGACCGGAACCTTGAATGTATAGTGAAAAAGCCCATACCAGGCTGATAATTTAATATGTATTTGGTCATTCGTTTGGATACGTATGTAGTCGATGTACACTCTTACTTTAGTGAAAACAACAATCAGCAGCACCAAAATGAGGATACCTATAATCAACAATAGCCACTTCATGCACCCACACCCCTTCAGCCTATCATTATCGGCATATGCAAAAAAAATAAACCTGCAAAAGCGAAAATTCCGCTCTTGCAGATTTATGAATGGAAGAATCATCTTCTGATCAACACAACGCCCGTGTCTGCAAAGACATCATGCAAAGCCTGCTTCTTCGGTAAAAGGCCTGCCAAGAGATAGCCAATCCAAGTGACTTTTGAAATATAGCGTCCAATCAGCTCCCTGAACAATACCGTCCCCCATGAAATGGTTTTTTTCTCTTCTTTCAATGCAACGACTTTCAGTCCAAAAATCATCTTGCCAAGGGTCTGGTTCAAGAATTTGGTCATTAAAACAAAATATAAGAAGAATACGACACCCGTTAAGAAGCCCTCTGCGGAAAACCAGAGATCATCTGTCCCTTCATAAAACTTGAAGATCGGATGAATCAAAATCCGGTTCAAACTTCCGATAACCAATAAATCTGCTAAATAGGCCCAAAACCTCATCCAAAAACCAGCAAAATGCACTTTCTTGACTCCATCATCATCCACGGTCTTACTGGCTGGTGTAAATTCCTGCTGAACGGGAACCTCTTGATCTGCCATTAGATTGGATGAAGCGATTTGTTCATTGTTTTCATTTCGTTCCGTCATCCTTCAGCCCCCCTATTCCGCATACAAATACATTAAGCGTGGAGAATTTGAAGAGGAAAGGATTTTTGTCAAGACTGCCGTTTCCACATCATTTCCCAACATTTTTTGCGCACCCATACTGAATAATGAACCGAAACCTGCCTCATCTGTATAACGGATAACTTGAGCATCCTTTTTACCGATATCCGTTTTCATTGCGGCAATTACATCATCCAAATGACCGAAATCATCGATTAGATGGTTTTCTTTAGCCTGACGCCCATCATAAATGCGTCCATCGGCAATTTTCCTTACTTCCTTCTCTGTCATTCCGCGTCCGTCTGCAATGACTTTTACAAATTGATCATAAGAATTATTAATCATATTCTGCAGTATTTCTCGTTCTTCCCCAGTCATTTCCCGGGTTGGACTCATAATATCTTTGTGTGGTCCGCTTTTGATGGTTTCGAACTCGACACCATACTTCTTGGCCAGCTTCTCGTAGTTATACCCATGCATGATGACGCCTAGTGAACCCGTCATCGTTTCCGGGCTAGCATAAATCTTATCGGCTGGTGCAGAAATATAATATCCGCCTGAAGCCGCCATTGATCCCATGGAAACATAAACAGGTTTTTTCACTTTCTTGATATCTAGGATCTTGTCATAGATCTCTGCACTTTCGACGACACCGCCGCCTGGAGAATTCACCCGAAGGATGATTCCTTTGATATCATCATTTTCCTCTGCCATCTTCAGCTTATCCATGAAGGCTCGGTGATTATATGTTGCTGAACTAAGTAATGAGGCTTCTCCTGTATCTTGAATCGTGCCCTCTACATCAAATACGGCAATAACATTTGAGAAATCATCACCTTCTATGACTTCCTCGTAAAATGCACTTTCGGAAGCAAATAATTCATCAATGATATTTTCCGTATCCGCTGTAAATAGAGTCGTAGCCGCCCCAACAGCAATAGAGACAAAAAATAAAACGGCTGCGATTCCAAGTGCCGCCCAACGCTTTCCATTCATCTGTTTTCCCCCTTAAATATATGTATCCTTCTTACCATACGAACTAATGACGCAAATGTTTCATTCCATGATAAACTAAGACATATAAAATTGTAGCAAAGAATCCTCAAATTGGAAATGCATTGGTCCATTTTGCACAAATTGCATATATCGTAAACAGGATAAAGAAAGCCCTTTCATCACCATACATACTAGGGGGGAACATGATGAACACTCGAAGGAATATTTATTTTTTCCATGCACCGAATGCAGAGATGATTAGCAGGGTAGAATACTTGTCAGACTTGGCGAAGCAACATTCGTATGAAGTCATCCAGGATTTCACGAAAGCAAACATCATCGTAAGCATCGGTGATGACGGCACATTCCTGCAGGCAGCCCGGAAAACCGGATTCAGGGATGACTGTTTATATGCGGGCATTTCCACCACAGGAAACTTGAATATGTATTGCGATTTCCACTTGGAAGACAGTGATAAAATGATCGATGCCATGACAAAAGAGCAAATCGAGGTCCGTAAATACCCAACCATCGCTATCCAGTTGGACGATCAGCCCTCCTTTTATGCCCTTAATGAACTCAGTATCCGGTCTTCCATCACCAAAACGTTCATCATGGATATCTTCATCGATCAACTCCATTTTGAAACTTTTCGCGGGGACGGAATCATCATTGCGACTCCGACTGGAAGCACCGCCTATAATAAATCGGTCAATGGATCCGTTGTCGACCCCCTCCTCCCTTGCTTTCAAGTGAGCGAGCTTGCTTCCGTCAATAATAATACCTATCGGACCCTAGGTTCCTCATTTATTTTAAGCGGTGATAAGACGTTGACCGTCCACCTTGAAGAAAACGGACCAAGCTATCCGATCATCGGAATGGACAATGAAGCACTAAGCATCAATCATGTCGAAAAAGTAAAGGTCCGGTTAAGCGGTAAAGTCATCAAGACCGTTAAATTAAAAGACAATTCCTTTTGGGAAAAGGTTAAAAGGACCTTTCTATGAATTAAAAAAGGTACCGGGTATGGTAACCGGTACCTTTAAATATGATAAAAATCTTTCGTATTTTGATAAAGGATTTCATAGACATCCTCAATCGGCAATCCTTTAATCGAAGCAATCTGGCGCACACTGTCATGCATCATGCCGGGATGGGTCCATTTCCCATTGAAAACCCCTTCAAACGGCCATGGTCCATCCGTTTCAATCATCATCAGCTTAAGTGGGTATTCCGAAACCAATTCCTGTATTTCCCTCTCATAACAAACATCAGGTGTAATCGAAATGCGATAGCCCTTTTCGGCCATTCTTTCGACTGTCCGGATATCGCCTTTAAACCAATGAAAGTGTGCCTTTGTGATTTGATGCTTATCCAAAAGGTCGCAAACGATGGGTGCATCGTCATGTACGGCATGAAGGATAACCGGCTTTTCAATCTCTTTAGCTAGGGTCAGGAACCTCTCCAGTATCGCTATATACGCTGACTTATCAATATCGGGATTTTCCTGCCTTAAATAATAGGGCAGCCCAACCTCACCTATGGCAACCATATCTTGATGATGTTCCCGCATCCAGTTCAAAAGTTCGTTCACTTCTTCATCACTTGGGAGGGGCTGCTCAGGATGAAAACCAAAGGCAGGTTTTATTCGTGAATCCTTCAGTGAGAGCTGATAATTGTTAATCGAAGAAGCCAAATTCATGGAAACAGACAGCAAGGATTCCGTATGAACCTTTTCCATGTCAGCCAGAATCTGCTTCCGCTTAACAACATCATACCGGTCCAAATGGATATGACTGTCGATGATCCTCAAGTTCAATCGCCTCCCTTAAGTAGAAATAGTTGGCTTCAGGGCTGCATATAAGTCTCTTTTCAAATGAAAAAACTCATCACTGAGAAGCTGTTCTTCACTTCTTGGCCTTGGAAATGGAATTTCCACTTCTTTGATGACAGCAGCCGGTTTTGCTGATAACACATAAATTCTATCTGAAAGGAAAACCGCTTCATCTATGCTATGCGTAACAAAAAGCACCGACCTCCGGTTTTCTTCCCAAACCGACAACAGCCATTTTTGCATTTGCAATCTTGTCAGTTCATCCAAGGCAGAAAAGGGTTCGTCCAGGCACATCAAGTCCTGTGGACATAAGATACTCCGTATGAATGCGGCCCTTTGCTTCATGCCTCCAGATAATTCATGCGGATATGCTTTCTCGTACTCTTCTAATCCGGCTTTCATCAAAAGGGATTTTGCCTTCTCCTTATCTCTGATCCCAGCAAGTTCACTTCCAAGCAAAACATTTTCCACTACCGTCCTCCAAGGTAAAAGGGAAGGCTGCTGAGGCATATAGCTGATATGGCCCTTTAAGCCATTTATCTTTTTGCCACCCAGTGAAATGATACCCTGATCCGGCTTCAAAATGCCGCCAATCAAGTGGAACAATGTACTTTTACCGCTGCCTGATGGCCCAAGGATCGTGACAAATTCCCCATCATCCACATGGAAATTCATATTCTCCAATATATTCTGTTTACCATCGAAAGAATAGGAGACGTCTTTAATTTCCAGATTCATCCCTTTTCCCCTCCTTTCTCTTCCAAGAAACTACGTATTTCTCCAGGAAAGTGATGATTCCAAAAAAGATCAGGCTCATGCCCATGATGATGAAAATGGCAACAAACACTCGATCTGTCCTGAACGCCGAGGAAGCGAGAGTCATATAAACACCAATCCCCGATTTTGCCCCAAGCCATTCCGAAATAACCGCCCCCATTACACTATAGGTCGCCGAAATTTTCAGGCCGGAGAAAATGAACGGGATCGAGTGAGGAAGTTCCAGCTTCCAAAATAACTGGTTTTTTCCCGCTCCCATCATCTTGAAGTAATGCTTAAGTTCGTATGGTGTCTGGCGAAAACCGTCCAATGATGCAACCGCAACCGGAAAAAAACATACAAGCGATATCACTATTAACTTAGGCAGCATGCCAAAGCCAAACCAGATCACCAAGAGCGGCGCTAAAACGATGATGGGTATATTTTGTGATAGTATGAGCAGAGGATAAACCGCATCCTTCACACCTGGAAATAGGTGTAAGATTGCCGCAATCAATAAGCCGATGCAGCTTCCAATAAAAAAACCCGACAACGCAAGCTCGGTTGTGGATATAAGGTGTCCGTAAAGAGTGCGGGACGACTCAATTCCTTCAATGAAAATGGCCGATGGAGCCGGTAACAGCCATTCTTCGACTTTCAATAAAACTGTCACTGACTCCCATACTATCAGCAACAATAATAAAAGAAAGAAGGGAGCCCCCTTCTTCCAAATTCCCCTTCCGTTCATGCCCGATATTTCTCCGTTAACGTATCCATCGTAATCCCGCTTGGCTGATATAATATTTTCACTTGGGAAATGACATTCGGCGAACCTATTTCAATCATTCTTACATTCATTTTTTCTATCACGGCAAAAAGTTCGGAAAGCTCACCCTCCATTGTCGTTTCAAGCGGGTGAACCTCATACTTGACACCTGATTCTTCAATGATCTTGATTGCTTCATCGACCATGGGGATGACATTTTCCCCTTTAGGAATGATCTGTATGCTAATTAATGAGTTGGCCATTGTATTTCCTCCTATTTTGGTAAAAATTCATTGGTAAATGCCTTTTCAGGATCGAAATCACCTTCAAGAAGCTTATTTTCAGTCATCCAATCACTGTAATTCTTCCAAATTGCAAGCTTTTGCTCACCCCATCGCGGAGCATCATCCTGATACTTGTCTGCAAGCCACTCCTGGCTTTTCTTCACTAGTTTTGCATCAAGATCCGGTGCAGATTTGATTAATATGTCCGCTGCATCGTCTGGATTCTTGATGGCAAACTGGTACCCTTTCGAAGCTGCATGTACGAATGCTTTAACAGTCTCCGGATCTTCTTTTATCATCTTTTCATTCGTAGTCAATACAGGCGTATAGTAATCAAGCTTATCAGAGTATTCGGTTAAGTAAACCATATTAAGCTTTTCATTACGCAATTCAGCCTCAACGCCTGTCCATCCATAATAAATCCAGGCAAAATCTATATCCCTTTTAACAGAAGTGAAAAAATCCGTGTCTCCTGTATTGACTATATCCACTTTATTTACATCGGCATTTTCTTTTTTCATGAGTGAATCAATGATGGCCTTCTCAACCGGAGACCCCCATCCACCATACGTTTTCCCTTCAAAATCCTTGGGAGTTTTAATGTTCTTTGCCTCAGGTGAAGCGAATCCCGAGGTATTATGCTGGATGACGGCAGCTACCGAAACAATCGGCACGCCCTGCACGCGGGCCTGCGTTATGCCCTCCTGGTAACTCACGCCAAATTCAGATTTCCCTGAAGCGACAAGCTTATCAGCTCCGGCTTCACCTGGCATGATGATTTCCACATCAAGACCTTGTTCTTTAAAATAACCTTTTTCCTTGGCTACATACAATCCAGTATGATTTGTATTCGGTGTCCAATCGAGCACGACCGATACTTTTTTTAATTTTTCATTTCCTTCATTTTTAGATGCTTCTTCTTTTTCATTAGTTCCGCCTGCACCGCATCCAGCCAAAAGGAACAACGAAGTTAACAGTGGCAAGAATTTATTCAAGTCATTATCCTCCTACACATCATATAAGATCCATATGCCGGAACCATAATGGGGCTCCAGGGTTTATTCAAATACTGGATGGAAAAGCAAAAAACGCCCGAAGATGGATTCGGACGTTAACATACAAAACAGAAAGTCAGTAATAA